>CAIXDD010000304.1 GCA_903918155.1 uncultured Hyphomicrobiales bacterium | reverse complement strand
TGTCGATGCCGCAGGTCCATCTCGTGGCCTATTGCGCCGATCTCGGCTACGGCCCGGCGCGCGGCGCGCAAATGCTGTCGCTGATGCTGGGGCTGGGCGTGGTCAGCCGGCTGGTCAGCGGCCTCGTGGCCGACCGCATCGGCGGGCTGCGCACGCTGCTGCTGGGCTCGACGCTGCAAGGGGCGGCGCTGTTCCTCTACGCCCTGTTCGACGGGCTGGCCTCGCTCTTCGTCATCTCCGCCCTGTTCGGCCTGTTTCAGGGCGGGATCGTGCCGATGTACGGCGTCATCGTGCGCGAATCCTTCCCCGCCGCCAAGGCGGCCGGCACGCTGGGGATCGTGATCATGGCGACGCTCGTCGGCATGGCCGCCGGCGGCTGGATGTCGGGCGCGGTCTATGACCTGACCGGCTCCTACAGGCTCGCCTTCCTCAACGGGCTCGCTTGGAACCTCGTGAACGTGGGCCTGTGCGCCCTCCTGATCTGGCGCCGCCGCGGCCCCGACGCCGCCGCCGCGACGCGACCACGCGCCGCCGGCGCGTGATAAGGTTCACGCGAACCCGACGATTCGGACGCGCGCATGATCGGCAAGCTGAAGGGCCTCATTGACTCATTCGGCGAGGATTTCGTGATCCTCGACGTGAACGGCGTCGGCTATGTGGTGCAATGCTCCGCGCGCACGCTGCAGAAACTGCCGCGCGTCGGCGAGGCCGCCGCGCTGGCCATCGAAACGCAGGTGCGCGAAGACGCGATCCGCCTGTTCGGCTTCTCCTCCGACGCGGAACGCGACTGGTTCCGCCTGCTGCAATCGGTGCAGGGCGTGGGCGCCAAGGTCGCGCTCGCCATTCTCAGCGTGCTGGGGCCCAACGACCTGTCGCAGGCCATCGCCGGCGCCGACAAGGCGTCCGTCGCCCGCGCGCCGGGCGTGGGGCCGAAACTGGCCGCCCGCATCGTCGCCGAACTGAAGGACAAGGCGCCCGCGTTCGGCGCGGTCGACGCCGCCGCCGCCCGCCTCGCCGACATGAGCGACGAGGCGCCCGCCACGCCCCCCGCCCTGCGCGACGCGGTCTCCGCCCTCGTCAATCTGGGATATGGCCGCCCGCAGGCCGCAGCCGCCGTGGCCGCCAGCGCGCGCGCGCTGGGCGAGGACGCCCAGACGAGCGCCCTCATCCGCCAGGGACTCAAGGAGCTGGCGCAATGAGCGCCCCCGCATCCGCATTCGCATTCGCATCCGCATCCGCATCCGCATTTTTTCGGTTGCGCGGCGCGCGCGCGTTTTTTTCATCGCCTGATCATTTTTTTCATCCATCGATTTCCGGGCTTCTCGACATGGCCGAACCACGCCTGCGCGCCGAACGGGCGCGCGTCGGCATGGCGCGCATTTTCGCGCGTCTCGCCGCTTTGCTCGTCTCCCTTGCGCTCGGACCGCTCGCAGCGGCCCTTCTCGTCGTGCTGCTGCTGTTCGCCGGCCTGAAGCCGGAGGAGATCGGCGTCTCTCCCGTCGCGGTCTCGGGGCCGCTGCTGGTGGGCGGCGTGTTTCTGCACGCCCTGCCCGCCGCGATCCTCTCCGCCCTCGCGGGCCTGTTCTTCATCGCGCGCGAGCGCATCCCGCTCTGGGGCGCGCTGGTGACGGCGTCGATCTGCGCGCTCGTCGCGCTGGCGGCCGTCAGCGAAGACGACGCCGACGTCGTGCTCGTCTCCGAAGCCGCGCCCCTCGCCGTCATCCTCGCCCTCGTGAGCGCCGCAGTCTGCTGGCGCGCGACCAAACGATGGCATTCGCCCTGAATCCATGAGTGCGCCCGCATGAGTCTCCCCCCACGCCTGCTTTCCGCCGACAAGCGCGAGGACGACGTCGACGCCTCGATCCGCCCGCTCTCGCTGGAGGATTTCACGGGGCAGGAGGCGGCGCGCAAAAACCTGCGCGTGTTCATCGAGGCCGCGAAGGCGCGCGGCGACGCGCTCGACCATGTGCTGTTCGTCGGACCCCCCGGCCTTGGCAAGACGACGCTGGCGCAGATCGTCGCGCGCGAATTGGGCGTGAACTTCCGCTCGACCTCGGGCCCCGTGATCGCCAAGGCGGGCGATCTCGCCGCCCAGCTCACCAATCTGGAGGAGCGCGACGTCCTGTTCATCGACGAGATCCATCGCCTCAGTCCGGCGGTGGAGGAGATCCTCTATCCTGCGATGGAGGATTTTCAGCTCGACCTCATCATCGGTGAGGGTCCGGCGGCGCGTTCCGTGAAGATCGATCTTGCGAAATTCACGCTGGTGGGCGCCACCACGCGCGCGGGCCTGCTCACCACGCCTTTGCGCGACCGGTTCGGCATTCCCCTGCGGCTCAATTTCTACATGGTGGCGGAGCTGGAGAGCATCGTGGCGCGCGGCGCCCGCGTGCTGGGCCTGCCCATGTCGCCGGACGGCGCCAATGAGATCGCCCGGCGCGCGCGCGGCACGCCGCGCATCGCAGGCCGCCTGCTGCGGCGGGTGCGCGATTTCGCCATCGTGGACCGCGAACCCCAGGTCACCCGCGCGGTGGCCGACCGCGCCCTGTCCCTGCTCGACGTCGACCCGATCGGCCTCGACCTGATGGATCGGCGCTATCTGAGCATGATCGCGGAGAATTTCAGCGGCGGGCCCGTGGGCGTGGAGACCATCGCC
The DNA here is from genome assembly GCA_903918155.1 of uncultured Hyphomicrobiales bacterium. Taxonomy (GTDB): domain Bacteria; phylum Pseudomonadota; class Alphaproteobacteria; order Rhizobiales; family Beijerinckiaceae; genus Terripilifer. The sequence goes on along the minus strand of CAIXDD010000304.1, from coordinate 2,291 downwards.
GCCGCGCTCTCCGAGCCGCGCGACGCCATCGAGGACATTATCGAGCCCTATCTGCTGCAGCAGGGATTCCTCCAGCGCACGCCGCGCGGACGCCTGCTCACCCCCGCCGCCTTCCGTCATCTGGGCCTGCCCGAGCCGGGCCGCGCGGCGCAGGCGCCGGGGCTCTTCGACGCGGAGGAGGAGGCCCCATGACGCAGCCCCACCGCTTCGAGGTGCGCGTCTATTTCGAGGACACGGATTTCTCCGGCGTCGTCTATCACGCGTCCTATCTGCGCTTCATGGAGCGGGCCCGCACCGAATTGCTGCGCGCCTGCGGCGTGAGCCAGCAGGCGGCCTTCGCCGACGCGCCGGGCGAGCGGTTCGGCTTCGCGGTGCGGGCGATGGAGATCGACTTCCTGAAGCCTGCGGCGATGGACGACCTGCTGCAGGTGGAGACGAGGCCGCTGCGCGTGGGCGGAGCCTCGCTGGAGGTGGAGCAGCGCGTGCTGCGCGGGCCCGACGTTCTGGTCACCGCGCGGGTGCGGATCGCCTGCGTGGCCGACGGGCGCGCCGCGCGCCTGCCCGAGGCCGTGCGCCGCAGGCTGCCAAGCCCCTGAAAGCGCCCGCGCGTAAGACTTCGTTAACCCTGCGCGGGTCTTAACTCGAAACGTGGATTCCGTTTCGCAAGCGCGGCCCTGCGGGCCCAAGTTTCGGCGGATTCTGCGCCCAAGAGCGGCGGTCGCGGCGCTGGCCGTCGCCCGCCGCAGCTGTGCGCGCGCGTCTGCGCCGCCGGAACCGAGGAAAGACGCATGAGTCCTGCCGAGGCCGCCGCTGGCGGCATGCCCATGGAAATGACCTTCTGGGGAATGTTCTGGGGCGCCCACATGGTGGTCAAGCTGGTCATGCTCGGCCTGCTCGCCGCCTCGCTGTGGTCCTGGGCGATCATCGTCAACAAGTTCATGCTGATCTCGAGCGTCGAGAAATCCATGGACCGGTTCGAAGACCAGTTCTGGTCGGGCAATTCGCTCGAGGAGCTGTACGACGCGCTGTCCACGCGCCCGACCTCCGGCATGGCGACGCTGTTCGTGGCGGCCATGCGCGAATGGAAGCGCTCCTTCACCAATGCGGCCTCCGCCTTCATGGGCCTGCAGGCGCGCATCGAGAAAGTGCTCGACGTGTCCATCGCCCGCGAGGTCGAGCGGCTTGAATCGCAATTGCTCGTGCTCGCCTCCGTCGCCTCCGCCGGCCCCTTCATCGGCCTGTTCGGAACGGTGTGGGGCATCATGTCCTCCTTCCGCTCCATCGCGATGTCGAAGAACACGTCGCTCGCCGTCGTGGCGCCGGGCATCGCAGAAGCCTTGTTCGCCACGGCCATCGGCCTGTTCGCGGCCATTCCCGCGCTGATTTTCTACAATATCCTGTCGGGCCGCGTGGCGCGCTCGCAGGCGCGCATGGAATCCTTCGCGGACGAATTCTCGTCCATCCTGTCCCGCCAGATCGACCAGCACGTCGCCGCCGAGCGCGGCCGCGCGGCCTGAGAGGAGCTGCGGCATGGGCGCTTCTCTCGCAGGGGCCGGCAAGGGCGGACGCCGCAAGCGCGGCGTGCCGCGCTATGGCGCGATGGCGGAAATCAACATGACGCCGTTCATCGACGTCATGCTCGTCCTGCTCATCATCTTCATGGTGGCGGCGCCGCTGCTGGCCACGGGCGTGCCCATCGACCTGCCGGAGACGAAGGCCGCCGCCCTCAACATCGACCAGAAGCCCGTCTCCGTCGCCATCGACGAGAAGGGCGACGTCTTCCTCATGGACCAGCCGGTGCGCGTGGACGAACTCGTCGCGCGCCTGCAGGCCGCCGCGAAAGCGGGATTCGACGAGCGCATCTATGTGCGCGGCTCGCGCGCGGTGAGCTATGGGCGCGTGGCGGAAGTGATGTCGCTCATCACCGCCGCCGGCTACAAGAAAGTGGCGCTCGTCACCGAGCAGGAGAAGAGGTGAGCGCGGCGTGAAGCTCAAATCCTCCGAACCGGGACTCGTCCTCTCAGCGCTCGCCCATGCGGCGTTGCTGGCGGCGACGCTCGTCTCGTTTTCGGACCAGCGCAAGCTTTCCGACGCCGCCGAAGCGATCCCCGTCGAGATGATCACGGACTCGCAGCTCAACGAAATCATGAAGGGCGCGAAGGACGCGCAGGAGACCAAGCCTCTTCCCCCCGTCGCCGCCCGGATCGACGAGATCGAGACGCCCAAGCCCCGCCCCGTCGTGCGCGAGGCGAAGGTCGACGTGCCCACCCCGCCCCCGCCCGCGCCCCCGC
>CAIXDD010000303.1 GCA_903918155.1 uncultured Hyphomicrobiales bacterium | reverse complement strand
CGGCAGATTGAACAGGCGAGTTTTAGAATTTTCCGCCCGACCGGTCAAATAAGCCTTGGACGCAAGCCAGACCCGCGCAAGCCGGTTCGGCGCCCATCGGCGCCAGCGCGCCCAGACGGGACGCGACAAACGTAAGCGCTGAAAGAACGCGCCGAAAGACGCGCGGCGGACATGCTCAAAGAGGGCGCGCCTCAATAATGACTCATGCGCGCCCGATGGATGCGCGCGAGGCACGCGCGCGGAATTGGGCTGGCCGGCGCCTGACGAAGGGGCCGGCGCCAAATGGCTTGGGGAAAACGCGGGTTTTCCCCGACGCGCTCGCGCTGCGAGCCTTGCGTGCGATTCAAGGGCTAGTGTAGTTTCCGGCTCGTCCACTACGACATTTCGTGCGGCGGACTTTCAAATGAGTTTCCCTCGCGTTTCACGACGCCGGCGAAGCCGGTGTGGCGGCGCGTGCGGATTCTCGCCACGGGCTCTGAGGAGGGCGTATGTCCTGGACTGATGAACGAGTCGATCTCCTGCGCAAATTGTGGTCGGACGGCCTGAGCGCCAGCCAGATCGCCGCGGAGCTCGCCAATGGCATCACCCGCAACGCCGTCATCGGAAAGGTGCATCGTCTGGGCCTGTCCGGCCGCGTGAAGAGCGCGGCGCCCGTCGCCGCCCGCCCGCGCGCGCAGGCCCCGCGCGCCGCCAAACCCGCGCCCTCGCGCACCACCACGATCGTGCGCGGCAACACCGCCCTCGTGATGGAGACGCGCGCATATGAAGCGCCGGCGCCGCGCCCCATCGAAGATGTGGTGATCCCCATTTCCGAACGCGTGACCATCATGGAATTGCGCGAAGCCATGTGCCGCTGGCCGCTCGGCGACCCGTCCACGCCCGACTTCCGCTATTGCGGATCGCGCTCGGACGTCGGCGCCTCCTACTGCTCGCATCATGCGCGCATGGCCTATCAGCCCGCGCAGGACCGCCGCCGCGACCGTCGCGTCCCGCGCCCCAATTAAGCGCGCGGCGCGCCCGCCTCACGCCTCACGCTGGCCGCGCCTCACGCCGATGGAATGACGGCGCGAAACGTCGCGCCCTCGCCGGGCTCGCTCTCGATGACGAGCCGGCCGCCGTGGCGCACCACGATATGTTTCACGATGGCCAGGCCTAGACCCGTGCCGCCTTTCGCGCGGCTCGCGCTGGCGTCCGCCCGGTAGAAACGCTCCGTCAGGCGCGGCAGGTGATGGCGCTCGACGCCGGGGCCGCGGTCGCTCACCGCAAGGATCGCAGCCGCGCCCGCACGCCCCGCCACGATGCGCACCTGCGCGCCCTCGCCAGGCTTCGCGCCATATTTGATCGCGTTCTCCACGAGATTTTCCGCCACCCGCATCAGCTCGTCGGGATCGCCGCGCACGATCGCGCCCTCATCGAGCGCCAGTTCGATCCGCGCGCCCTCTTCGCGCGCGAGCGCGTCGAGAGAGCCGGCGACGCGGCGCGCCACATCGGCGAGATCGACCCGTGTGCTGGGGCGCACATGTTCGCTCTGTTCGATGCGCGAGAGCGACAACAGATCGTCGATGAGGCGCGACATGCGGCGCGCCTGATCGGCCATGACGGCCAGAAACCGCTCGCGCGCAGCCGCATCTTCGCGCGCGGGGCCCTGCAGGGTCTCCACGAAGCCCAACAGCGAGGCGAGCGGCGTGCGCAATTCATGGCTGGCGTTGGCGATGAAATCGGTGCGCATGCGCTCCAGCCGCCGCGGCTCGGTGAGGTCGTGGAAGGACAGGACGATGGCGAATGCGCCGGCGAGGCTCACCGGCGCCACGCTCACCTCGAACAGACGCTCGACGGGAACCCGCTCGCTCCATGTGGCGCGCTCGGCCTCCCCGCCCGCCGACACGCGGCGCACCGCATCGGCGACGTCGGGCGCGCGCAACGCCATGGAGAGAAAGGCGCCCAGCCGCAAGGCGGGCAGAATGGCGCGCGCGCCGGCGTTGGAGGCGATCACGCGCCCGGTTTCGTCGAGCGCCACGACGGGGGCGGCCAGCGCCTCCGCCATCGCCGCGAAGGCGCGGCGTTCGCTTTCCTCAAACGGGCGGGCGGCTGGCGCGTCCATCCCTCGCGCGATCTCAGCCGCGGCCGAGAAACGGCTGCGCGATAGGCAGAACCGTCGCCTCAAGCAGGTTCGTCTCATCCGGCAGGCAGGCCACGAGCGTCGCCACGGCGGCCACTTCCGCAGCCTTCATGGTCTCGGTCGCGGGCCGCTGGTCCATATTGGGCACAAGCTCCGTGGCGGTGGAGCCGGGATGAATGATGGAGGCGGTGATCCCATGCGCGCGCCCGTCGAGCGCGAGCGAACGGGTGAGGCCGTCGAGCGCGAATTTGGTGGACGTATAGCCGATCTGGTCGGCGCGCGGCACGCTGGCGGAAATGCTGCCGATATTGATGATGCGCCCGCGCTTCTGCGGCCGCATGATCTTCAGCGCCTCGCGCGCGCATAAAAACGCCGAGGTGAGATTGGCGTCGAGAATGGCCCGCCAGCGCGCCAGCGACAATTCATGCGTGGGCGTGGGATCGGCGAAGCCGGCGCAATTCACGAGCAGATCGAGCCGCGCGAATTCATTGTTGACCGCATGGAACAGGCAGACGACGTCGTCCTCCGACGTCACGTCGGCGCGCACGGCGCGCGCGCGCCCGCCCGCCGCCCCGATGCGCTCGGCCAGCGCGTCCAGCCGGTCCTTGCGCCGCGCGGCCAGAACGACCGCCATGCCTTCCGCCGCCAGCGCCTCCGCGATGGCGGCCCCGATGCCGGAGCTTGCGCCCGTGACGAGTCCGACCCGCCCGCTCAATCTGCCCATCGCATGGCCCCCCTGTCGCAAGCGGTTCAAGACGCCGCGCCCTTGGCGGGCGCGCCCCAGGCGCGCAGGATCGCGCGCTCCTCTTCGGTGATCTCGGTGAGATTGTTGGGCGGCATGGCGCGCGTGAAAGCGGCCTGCAGCAGCACTTGCGCGCGCCAGCGCTCCACCCGCTCGGGCGTGTCGAGCAGCACGCCCTTGGGCGCGATGGACACGCCCGGCCAGACCGGCGTATCAGCATGGCACATCGAGCAGCGGGAGACGACGATCTCCGCCACGGCGGCGGGCGCGGATGCGAGCGTCTGAGAAGCGGGCGTCTGCGATGCGAGCGTCGGCGCGGGCTCGCGCAGGCCGAGTTTCTCGCGCATCACGGGGCTGGCCGGCAGGCTCGCGGCGATGGCGAGCGCCACGGCGAGCGCGGCGACGATCCACATCCACCAGAAGTTTCCCTGCCCCAGATGGCGCAGATTGTAGAAATGGCGGACGAAGGCGCCGGCCACCAGAATGAGCGCCACCACCGCCACCGCATAGGGGCCGGACCAGACAAGCGGATAATGGCCGGAGATCATCAGGAAGACGACCGGCAGCGTGAGGTAATTGTTATGGGTCGAGCGGATCTTGCCGATCTTGCCGTAACGCGGGTCGGGCTCCTCGCCCTTGACGAGCGAGGCGATGACCTTGCGCTGGTTGGGAATGATGACGAGGAAGACATTGCCCGTCATGATCGTCGCCATCAGCGCGCCCGTGTGGATGAAGGCGCCGCGCGGGGAAAACACCTGATGGAAGGCCCAGGCCATCAGCACGATGAAGGCGAAGCCGGCCGCCGCCAGCGCCGCAGGCGCCTCGCCCAGCCGCGACTTGCACAAAAGGTCATAGACGAGCCAGCCCAGCGCCAGGCCGCCCACGCCCAGAGCTGCGGCGGCCGGCGTCGAGATCGCGCGCACGGCGGGGTCGATCAGATAGACGTCGGCGGAGACGTAATAGATCCAGACGAGCAGGAAGAAGCCCGAAATCCAGGTCGTGTAGCTCTCCCACTTGTGCCAGATCAGTTCGGAGGGCAGGGCCGCCGGCGCCACGAGATATTTGCGCACGTGATAGAAGCCGCCGCCATGCACTTCCCAGGCTTCCCCGCCCTTGCCGGCGGGAATGTCGGGCGCAGCCTTCAGGGCCGCGTCGATATGCATGAAATAAAAGGACGAGCCGATCCACGCCATCGCCGTGACGATGTGCAGCCAGCGCAGGAGCAGGCTCACCCATTCGGTGACCACGCCATCCACGACAAGCCCGTCCATGATCACCCCCGCTCCCGCAGCCCAAGCTCGCCCCGCGCGCCTTATCCGCCGATCTTGTGGCCTCCCCACCCGGGCAAGGCAAGGGGGCGGACTTGCGGGCGCGCAAGGGGGCGGGCAAGGGGGCGGACTTGACGGGCGGACTTGACGGGCGGACTTGACGGGCGGACTTGCGGGCGGACTTGCGATCCCGCCTGCCCCGTCCCGGGGCCCGCCGGCCGCCTGATGAATTTTTAATCAGCTTGCGCATTTCCGATAGCGGAACACGGATGTGGGGGATTAATCCGCGCCCATGACCTCGCTTCCCCATGTCCTGATCGTCTCCAGCGCGGAGCCCGCGCGCAGCGCCAAAGCGGCGCGCCTGCGCGACCGCCGGTTCATCGTCTCGGAGGCCGAAAGCATCGATGCGGCTGCGGATTTCGTCCAAAGCGTGACGCCGGACGTCATTCTCACCAGCGAGATTTTGCGCGACGGCGATTGCTCCAGCCTGCTGCGGCTGTTCGCCCGCGACCTGCCGGTGAGCGTGATCGCCCCCGGCGGCGACGCCGAGGCGCGGTGCCGGGCGCTGGAGCTGGGCGCCGACGACGTTTTGGCCTGGCCCATGGACTGGCGCGAATTGTCCCTGCGGCTGACCAAATCCGTCAGCCGCTGGCGCGGGCGCGAGGACCGCATGTTGCGGGCGGGCGACCTGCGGCTCGACCCGCTGACCCGCACCGCCTTCAACGCCGACATGGCGGGCGTGCGCCTGACCGGCGCCGAATTCGAGGCCCTGCGCCTGCTGATGCGCAATCCGGGCCGGCACCTGCCCAAGGGGCAGATTTATCGCGCCGCCGTGGGGGGCGCGTATAACGCCGACAGCCGGGCCGTGGACCTGCTCATGAGCAAGACGCGGCGCAAGCTGCGCGCGCTCGAGGGGCCGGGCGGGCGCAGCCAGAACCTGCCGCGCATCGTGGCCGCGCGCGGCGCGGGCTATTGCCTGCAGCAAGGCGGCGGCCCATCGGCGCCGAAACCGGGGAAAACAGGGGACAGCGGGCCCCCCGCCGTGTCGAAAGGGCGAGGCGTCTGATAGGTTCGCCGCCATGCTGAATCGCTCGCCCGACGCCGATCCCGCCGCGCAGGAAAAGCCCGCCGACGCGGCGAAGGCGACGCCGATGATGGCCCAATATATCGAGATCAAGACGGCCAATCCCGATTGCCTCTTGTTCTACCGGATGGGCGATTTCTACGAATTGTTCTTCGAGGACGCGGAGATCGCGAGCCGCGCGCTCGGCATCGTGCTGACCAGGCGCGGCAAGCATCAAGGCGCCGACATCCCCATGTGCGGCGTGCCCATCGACCGCGCGGACGATTACCTGCAGCGCCTCATCGGGCTCGGCCATCGCGTGGCCGTGTGCGAACAGACCGAAGATCCCGCCGAAGCCCGCAAGCGCGGCGCGAAATCCGTGGTGCGCCGCGAAGTGGTGCGCCTCGTCACGCCCGGCACGATCACCGAAGAGCGGCTGCTGGAGCCCGGCCGCGCCAATGCGCTGCTGGCGTTGTCGCGCGTGCGCGGGGGCGAGGAGGCCTGGACCTTCGGCCTTGCGGCCGCAGACATTTCAACCGGCGCGTTCAGCGTGTGCGAATGCGACGCCGCAAGCCTGGGCGCTGAAATCGCGCGCATCGACCCCAGCGAAATCGTGGCGCCGGACGCGTTCGAGGAAGACGCCGCCCTGCGGCGCCTGCTCGCCGACACGCGCATTCCCTGCACCTTCACCGCGCGCGCGGCCTCGGACGTGACGGCGGAGCGCCGCCTCACGGATTTTTACGGCGTGCGCACGCTCGACGGATTCGGCGCCCTCACGCGCGCGGAGATCGCCGCCGCCGCCGCCGCCGTCGCTTACGTCGAACGCACGCAGATGCGCGCGCGCCCTCCCCTTGGCCTGCCCGCGCGCCTGCATCGGGGCGCGACGATGGAGATCGACGCCGCCACGCGCGTGAATCTGGAACTCACCCGCACGACCAGCGGGGCGCGCGAGGGCTCGCTGTTGTCCTGCGTGGATCTGACCGTCACGCCCGCTGGCGGGCGCCTGCTGGCCGAGCGCATCGCCGCGCCGCTGACGGAGCGCGCGCGCATCGGCGAACGGCTCGACGCGGTGAGCGCCTTCATCGACGCGCCCGCCCTGCGCGCCGATTTGCGCGCGAGCCTGAAAAGCGCGCCGGACATGGCGCGCGCGCTCGCCCGCCT
>CAIXDD010000302.1 GCA_903918155.1 uncultured Hyphomicrobiales bacterium | reverse complement strand
GACTTCGACCTTCATGATCGGCTCAAGCAGCACCGACTTGCCCTTTTGCAGAGCTTCGCGGAATGCAGCGCGGGAAGCGATTTCGAATGCGAGCGCCGACGAGTCGACTTCGTGATAGGCGCCGTCGACCAGCGCCACCTTGATGTCGACCACGGGGAAGCCCGCGAGCACGCCCGCGCCGAGCACGGACTCAAGTCCCTTGTTCACGCCGGGGATATATTCCTTGGGAACGGCGCCGCCGATGATCTTCGTCTCGAACTCAAAACCCTTGCCGGGCTCGTTCGGCTCGACCTGGATCTTCACGCGGGCGAACTGGCCCGTGCCGCCGGTCTGCTTCTTGTGGGTGTAGTCGATCTCGACCGCGCGGGTGATCTTCTCGCGATAAGCCACCTGCGGCGCGCCGACGTTCACTTCCACCTTGTGGGTGCGCTTGAGAATGTCGACCTTGATCTCGAGATGAAGCTCGCCCATGCCCTTGATGATCGTCTGGCCCGATTCCTGATCGGTCGAGACGCGGAACGAAGGATCTTCGTTGGCGAGCTTGATGAGCGCGGTGGTCATCTTCTCCTGATCGGCCTTCGTCTTCGGCTCGACGGCCTGTTCGATGACCGGATCGGGGAAATCCATCTTCTCAAGAATAACGGCCTTGTTGGGATCGCAGAGCGTCTCGCCCGTGCGCGTGTCCTTGAGGCCGACGAGCGCTACGATGTCGCCGGCGTAAGCCTCGGCGATTTCCTCGCGGTTGTTGGCGTGCATGAGAACCATGCGGCCCACACGCTCGTTCTTGTCGCGGCTCGAATTGAGCAGGGCCTGGCCCTTCGCGAGGGTGCCGGAATAGACGCGCGCGAAGGTCAGAACGCCATAGGGGTCGTCCATGATCTTGAAGGCGAGCAGCGAGAGCGGCTGTTCGTCGCCCGGCTTGCGGTCCGTGTCTTCGCCGGTGCGGTGATCGACGCCCTTGATGGCGCCGCGATCGATCGGCGAGGGCAGATAAGCGACGACCGCGTCGAGCAGCGTCTGGACGCCCTTGTTCTTGAACGCCGAGCCGCACAGGACGGGATAGAAGGCGCCGGTGATGACGGCCTTGCGCAGGCAGGCCTTCAAGGTCGCCTCGTCGGGCTCGGTCCCGTCGAGATAGGCGGCCATCGCGTCGTCGTCGAGTTCGACGGCGGCTTCGATCATCGCCATCCGGTATTCTTCGGCCTGATCCTTGAGATCGGCCGGGATTTCGGTTTCCTCGAAGGCGGCGCCGAGCGCTTCGCCCGACCACACGACGGCCTTCATGCGGACGAGATCGATCACGCCCTGGAAATTGGTCTCGGAACCGATCGGCAGCTGAATGGCGACCGGACGCGCGCCCAGACGCACCTTGATGTCCTCAAGGCAGCGGAAGAAGTCGGCGCCCGTCTTGTCCATCTTGTTGCAGAAGACGATGCGCGGAACCTTGTACTTGTCGCCCTGGCGCCAGACCGTCTCGGTCTGCGGCTCGACGCCCTGGTTCGAATCGAGCACGCAGACGGCGCCGTCAAGCACGCGCAGGGAGCGCTCGACTTCGATCGTGAAGTCCACGTGGCTGGGCGTGTCGATGATGTTCAGGCGCTTGCCCGCCCAGAAG
>CAIXDD010000301.1 GCA_903918155.1 uncultured Hyphomicrobiales bacterium | reverse complement strand
TGAAGCCCGCCATGGCGGCGTTGATCTCGCGCGCGAGCTGGCGCACCACGTCGCGCTGGGCGCGCGGGGCGAGCGCGTCCATCGTCGTGATGAGGCGCGGCCAGTCCAGCAGCAAATAGAAGGTCACGATCGGCGTGACGACCATCAGGGAGACAAGCCCCATGATCGCCTGTCCGCCATGCCAGAGCGAGCCCAGAACCGCGGCGGCCCAGCGCGCGCCCTGCCCCACCAGCGCGCCGGCGTCCGGCAGGCTGGGTTCGGCGCCGTCCGTCGCCGGCTTCAGCCCGAGGAAATCGAGCGCGGGGCGCAAACGGTCGAACGCGTCCGACCCGTGCTGGGCGAGCAGACCCTGCAATTTCGCGACATAGCCCGGAAGGCGCTCCACGAATTGCGCCGATTGCGCGACGAGCGTGGGCACGAGGGCCAGAAGCGCCGTGAGGATGACGACGCCCGCCACGCCGAGAATGAAGAGGGTCGCGAACAATCGGCTTGCGCCCAGTTTCTCCAGCCGGCTGGCCAGCGGATCGAGCAGATAGGCGAGCACCAAAGCCGCCACGAAGGGCAGGAGAACCCCCGCCAGAGCCCAGAGGAAAAAGGCGAGCAGCAGGCTTGCGCCGACCCAGAAGGCGATTTTTCGCTCGATGCTCATCCCTGCCCCCGCGAGGCCGGCGCCGGCGCGATCACCAGATCTCCATATGGCGCAGCCACTGCACCAGATAGGCGACCATGGAGGCCAGCGTCAACGCGGCCACAAGATAAAGCGCGACGGCGAGCCAGGGCTGGAGGGGCATGCCGAAGGCCTTGGCCCAGAGAACGGCGGTCGCAAGCGCGATCTGCGCGGCCGTGTTCAGTTTGGAGAGAACGAGCGGCCGAATCTCCATCGGCTTGTCCACCACCCAGCAGAACAGCACGGCGCCCACGATCATCAGGTCGCGCGAGACGACCAGAATGGCGATGGCCGCCGGCAGGACGCCGGTGACCGCCAGCGAGACATAGATCGAGACGAGCAGCGCCTTGTCGGCGATGGGGTCGAGATAGGAGCCAAGCTCCGAGCGCAGGTCGAACCGCTTGGCGAGCCAGCCGTCCACCGCGTCCGACACGCCCGCGACGAGAAACAGCGCGAATGCGGCCGCCCATTCGGGCTCCGCGATGAGAGCCACGATGACCGGGACCAGAATGAGCCTGCCGAGGCTGATGAGATTCGGCAGGCTTGAGAAGAGGGAATGAGCGCTCATGTCGTCGCCCACCAACATAAGGATGAACGACGCAGTGACAAGCTTGGGGTCGGATTATTGCGACCCCTCAAGCCCGATGCGCCGCACGAGCGAGCCCCATTTCTCCCGCTCGGAGGCCAGATAGACCCGCAGCTCCGCCGGGCTTGGCGTCTCGAAGGGAATGAGGCCGAGCTGGGCCACTTTTTCGCGCATCTCGGGCTGCGCCATGATCGTCTTCATCTCCTTGTGCAGGCGCTCGACGATGGGCGCGGGCGTGCCGGCGGGCGCAAACAGCGCATGCCAGGAGACCGCCTCGAAATCGGCGGCGCCGGACGCCTCCGCGAAGGGCGGCACGTCCGGCAGGACCGGAAGGCGCGTGGCGGAGGAGACGGCGAGCGGACGCAGCTTGCCGTCCTTGATGAGCGGCAGGCCCGCGCCCGCTTCGATGAAGCCCAGATGCACATGGCCCGAGGCGATGTCGAGAATGCTCTGCGGCGTGTTGCGATAGGGAACATGCGTCATCTGCAGATCGAAGCGGTTCTTCATATATTCGATGGACAGATGCTGCGCGACGCCCGCGCCGGGCGAGGAATAATTGAACGGATCCTTGCGCGCTTTCGCCGCCGCGATCAGCTCTTTCACATTGTTGATCGGCAGATCGGGATTCACCGCGAGAATGAAGGGCGACTTCACATAAAGCGCGATGGGCGCGAAATTCTTCTCCGGATCGTAATTGATCTGCTTGTAGAGAACCGGATTGATCGCCATCGCCGACGTGGTGGCGACGGTGAGCGTGTAGCCGTCGGGAGCGGCCGCCGCCACCGCCTGCGCGGCGAGCATGAGGGCTGCGCCGGGCCGGTTGTCGATGACCACGGGCTTGCCGAGCGCGCCTTGCAGCTTGTCGGCGTAAAGACGCGCGATCGTGTCGAGGCCCGAGCCCGCCGCCAGCGGCAGCACGATGGTGATGGGCCGCGCCGGCCATTCCTGCGCGCCCGCCGGATTTGCGCCCAGAAGAAGCCCTGCGCCCAGAGCCGCCCCCGCCGCTGCGCTCGTGACTGTCCTGACGATCCCCGTCCTCATCGGCCTTCTCCCTCATGGCGGCGTCTGTCGCGCCTGCGCGCATGATAGGACGGCGCGCGCCCGCGCGCTACGGCTTGGCGACGGGCCCGGGCGGGATCGCCCTTGCGTCCCCCGCCCCGGCGGGCTACCCCCCGGGCGAGCGCGCGCCCGATGAGGATTCCATGACCGATCCCGCCAGACCCGGAGCCCCCAGCACGGGCCTCACCTACGCCCAGGCCGGAGTCGACATCGACGCCGGCAACGCCATGGTGGACAAGATCAAGCCGCTCGTGCGCGCCACGCGCCGCCGCGGCGCGGACGCGGAGATCGGCGGGTTCGGCGGCCTGTTCGACCTGAAGGCCGCCGGCTTCGTCGACCCGATCCTCGTCGCCGCCAATGACGGCGTGGGCACGAAGGTGAAGATCGCCATCGAGAGCGGCCTGCATGAGGGGATCGGCGTCGATCTCGTGGCCATGTGCGTCAACGACCTCGTGGTGCAAGGCGCCGAGCCGCTTTTCTTCCTCGACTATTACGCCACCGGCAAGCTCGATCCCGAGGCGGGCGTGGCCATCGTGAAGGGCATCGCGCAGGGCTGCATCGAAAGCGGCTGCGCGCTGATAGGCGGCGAGACGGCGGAAATGCCGGGCCTCTATGCGCAAGGCGATTACGATCTCGCGGGCTTCGCGGTGGGCGCGGCCGAACGCGGCCGGCTGTTGCCGCGGGGCGCGCCCAAGCCCGGCGACGTGCTGTTCGGCCTGCCCTCCTCGGGCGTGCATTCCAATGGATTCTCGCTGGTGCGCCGCATCGTCGCGCGCACGGGCCTGGCCTGGGACGCGCCCGCCCCCTTCGCGCCGGGCCAGACGCTCGCGCAGGCGCTGCTCACCCCGACGCGTCTCTATGTGAAGCCGCTGCTCGCCGCCCTGAAGGAGACCGAGTCCATTCTCGCCCTCGCCCATATCACCGGCGGCGGCTTCCCCGACAATATTCCGCGCGTGCTGCCCGACGAACTGGGCGTGCGTCTGGACCTATCCGCCTTCGATCCGCCGCCCGTGTTCGGCTGGCTCGCGCGCGAAGGCGGCGTCGCGGAAGCCGAAATGCTGCGCACGTTCAATTGCGGCATCGGCATGATCGTGATCGCGCAGGCCGAGAAGGCCGACGAGGCGGAGGCCGCGCTGCGGCAGGCCGGCGAAGCGCCGCTGCGCGTGGGCGAGATCACGCCGCGCGCGGGCGAAGCGGTCGTCATGTCCGGGCGGCTGAAACTGTGAGCAAGCGCCGCGTCGCCATTCTCATCTCCGGGCGCGGCTCCAATATGGAATCGCTCATCGCGGCTGCGCGAGCGTCCGATTTCCCCGCCGAAATCGCGCTCGTGCTCTCCAACCGGCCCGATGCGCCGGGATTGGCCAGCGCGAAAGCGCAAGGGATCGCCACCGCCGCCGTGGACCACAAGATCCACGCCGGGCGCGAAGCCTTCGAAGCCTCGATGCAGAAAATGCTCGAAGCCCATCGCATCGATTTCATTTGCCTCGCCGGCTTCATGCGTCTGCTGACCGCAAGCTTCGTGACGCATTGGGCCGGACGCATCATCAATATCCACCCCGCGATCCTGCCCGCCTTCACCGGCCTGCACACCCATGAGCGCGCGCTGAAGGAAGGCGTGAAACTGCACGGCTGCACGGTTCATTTCGTCGTGCCGGAAATGGACGCCGGCCCCATCATCGCGCAGGCCGCCGTGAGCGTGCTCGACGGCGACACGCCGGAAACGCTGGGCCGGCGCGTGCTCGCGCAGGAGCACCGCATCTATCCGCTGGCGCTGCGCCTTGCGGCCTCAGGCGTCCTGCGCATCGAGGACGGGCGCGTGTTCGGCGCCGGCGGCGCGGAAGCCGCGCTCGCCTCGCCCGCGCCCTGACGCGTCAGGCTTCCGCCTTCTCCAGCTCCTCGCTCGCGAGCAGCCATTCTTCCTCCGCGCCCGCCAGCGCCTTCTCAAGCTCCGCGCGCTGCTGGGCGAGCTGCCCCGCCTTGGCGGGCTCCTTCGCGAAAATGTCGGGATGGGCGAGCGCCTCGTCCACGCGCCGCAGCAGCGTCTCGAATTTCGCCATACGCTCGGCGGCGGCCTCGACCTTCTTGCGCAGCGGCATCAGCTCGCGCTTGCTGCGCGGGCCGGAACGCTCGGGGGACGGCGGGGGCGCAGGACCGCCCGCCCCGGCCTGCGCCGCCTCGCGGGCCGCCTGTTGCGCCGCCTGCTGCGCGGCCTTGCGCTCCTGCGCCGCGCTTTCCAGAATGAAGCGGCGATAATCGTCCATGTCGCCGTCGAAACTTTTCACCGCGCCATCGGCCACAAGCCACAGGCGATCGGCGCAGGCCTCCAGCAAATGGCGGTCGTGGGAGACGAGAATGATCGCGCCGTCATAGGCGTTGATCGCCTCGATGAGCGCGGCGCGGCTGTCGATGTCGAGATGGTTCGTGGGCTCGTCCATGATGACGAGATGGGGCCCGTCGAATGTCGCCAGACCCATCAGCAGGCGCGCCTTCTCGCCGCCCGACAGCAAGGCCACCTGCGTGTCGGCTTTCACATTGGGAAAGCCCATCTGCGCGCAGCGCGCGCGGATCTTCGCCTGCGGGGCGTCGGCCATGAGGGCGGCGACATGGGTGTAGGGCGTGCCCTTGGGATTGAGATCGTCGATCTGATGCTGCGCGAAAAAGCCCACGTCGAGCTTCGCGGCGCGCTTCACCTCGCCCGACATGGGCGCAAGCCGTCCCGCGACGAGTTTGGCGAAGGTGGATTTGCCGTTGCCGTTGGAGCCCAGAAGGCCGATGCGGTCGTCATTGGAGATCGAGAGCGACAAGCGTAAAAGAACCACGCGCCCGTCATAGCCGACGCTGGCGTTCTCCATCGCGATGATGGGCGGCGACAGCGGCTTTTCGGGCGAGGGGAAATCGAACGGAAGCACGTCGGAATCGACGATGGCCTCGACGGGCTCCATTTTCTCCAGCATGCGCAGGCGCGATTGGGCCTGGCGCGCCTTGCTCGCCTTCGCGCGAAACCGATCCACGAAGGATTGCAGATGCGCGCGCCGCTCCTCCTGCTTCTTCACATGTTTCAGGCGGATCGCCTGCTGCTCGCGCCGCTGCTTTTCGAAACTCGCGTAATTGCCCTTCCACAGCGTGAGTTTCGCCTGATCGAGATGGAGGATGTGATCGGAGACCTCGTCCAGCATGTCGCGGTCGTGGCTGATGACCACGATGGTCGCGGGATAGGTGGACAGGTAATCGATGAGCCAGAGCGTGCCTTCGAGATCAAGATAATTGGTCGGCTCGTCGAGCAGCAACAAATCCGGCTTGGAGAACAGGACGGCGGCGAGCGCCACGCGCATGCGCCAGCCGCCGGAGAATTCGCTCAACGCACGCGCCTGCGCGCGATGGTCGAAGCCAAGGCCGGAGAGAATGGCGGCGGCGCGCGCGGGCGCAGAATGGGCGTCGATGTCGGCGAGGCGGATCTGGATGTCGGCGATGCGATGGGGATCGGTCGCGCTTTCGGCCTCCTCCATCAGCGCGGCGCGCTCAAGATCGGCGGCGAGCACGAAATCGATCAGGCTGCCCGGCCCGCCGGGCGCTTCCTGCTCCACCCGGCCGATGCGCGCGCCCCTGGGATAAGAGGCCTCCCCGCCCTCGGCGGCGATCTCCCCGCAGATCAGCCGGAAGAGCGTGGTCTTGCCGGCGCCGTTGCGGCCCACGAAGCCCACTTTCGCGCCCGCGGGCACAAGGGCGCTGGCGTTGTCGAACAGGAGGCGCGGCCCCAGCCGATAGGACAGGTCTTCGATCTTCAGCATGGGCGCACTTGTGCTGCCCTTCGCCGCCTTGCGCAAGCCCGGCGTCGAAATCGGGTGGCGGGACGGCGCGGGAGGGGCCAATCTGGGCCTGACGCAATCACCCGGAAGCCCCGAGTCTCGATGCCAGCGCCTCATCCCCTTCTCGGCCCCGGCCTCATCGCCTTTTTTGTCGTCGCGCAAGCGCTGCGCGACGTCTACCTCGCCCATGTCTTTCGCAGCGTGGACGTGTTCACGACGATTTTCGTCGCCTTCACGCTGATGACCTTCGCCTTCGCCGGCCTCGCCCTGTGGCGCGACCGCGCGGGCCTGCGCCGCCTGCCGGCGCAATGGCGCTTCGTCATCGGCATGAACGTGACGACGGCCGCCGCATGGACCTCCTATTTTCACGGGCTGAAGGCGATCCAGCCGTCGCTCGTCAATGCGATCCATAGCGGCATGGGCCCGCTGACCGTCGTCGCGCTTGGCCTGATGGGCGCGCGGCTGGCGGGCGGGGGCGAACGCGGCCGGCTGGAGAACGCCTGCTACGCAGGGCTCGCGCTCGCCATCGCCTTTCTGTGGCATGTCGTGCTGGACGGATTGTCGGGCCGCGCCGATTTCTCTTACGCGCAAGCGCTGCGCGGCCTGTTCCTGCTGCTTGTGAGCGGGGTCTGCATCACGCTGAGCCACCTGCTCGCCAAGCGCCTCAACGATCTCGGGCTGGGCGCCGACAGCGTGACGAGCGTGCGTTACATCCTTATCGCGCTGATGGCCGCAAGCGTGCTCGCCTTCACCGACAGGCCGACGGGCCTTGAGGGCGCTGGCGACTGGATCGCGCTGGGCCTCGTCGTCGCGCCGCTCATCGCGCTGCCTCTCTACGCCTTGCAGGTCGGCATTTCGCTCACGCCCGCGCTGACGGCGCAGGTCTTGCGCGCGCTGGGCCCGGTCATAGTGTTCGGCTTCGAATTGGCCGATCCGCTCATCTCATGGTCGAACGCGGCGCTTGCGGGCCTGCTCGCCTATTCCTTTTTCGCGCTGGCGAGCGGGCTCGTCCATGGCGCGCGCCAGCGCAAGCGGCGCATATGAAAAGGCCGGCGACGCTCCCCGAAGGAAGCGCGCCGGCCTGAATCATCCGCGCGGAGGGCGCAAAGCGACGCGCGACGCGCGCGCTTTTCGCGATCAGTCGAAGTCGGAGGCGAGCGCGGCGCGCATGCTTTCCGGCAGGACCGACATGTGATTGTAGTTTTCGTGATCGAAGCCGACCACGACCTGCGCTCCCGGCTTCTTGAACGCCTCGATCTGCGCGGGCGTGAAGTTGAAGTGCACGAATT
>CAIXDD010000300.1 GCA_903918155.1 uncultured Hyphomicrobiales bacterium | reverse complement strand
GCCAAACATATTCCCGTGACGTTCTGGATGATGACCATCGGCACGTTCGCCCTCACGGGCCTGCCGCTGATGGCGGGCTTCTTCTCGAAGGACGCGATCATCGAGGCGGCCTTCGCCTCGCAGCGCCCCGGCGCGCTTTACGCCTTCCTGCTGATCGTGATCGCCGCGGGCCTCACCTCCTTCTATTCGTGGCGCCTCGTTTATCTCACCTTCTTCGGCAAGCCCCGTTGGGGCCATGACGCGGAGGCGGCGCATGCTCACGCGGATCATGGCCACGCGTCGCATGCTCACGCGTCCCGTGCGCACGCGTCGCATGCCAACGACCACCATTCGCACGACCATAAGCACGATCACGATCACGATCATGCGCATGCGCATGCGCACGGCCACGGCGCGCATCAGCCCCATGAATCGCCGGCCGTCATGCTGATCCCGCTTTTTGCGCTGGCCTTGGGCGCTGTCTTCGCCGGCCTCCTGTTCAAGGATCGTTTCATCGGCGACGCCGGCGCGCAATTCTGGAAGAGCGCGCTGTTCTACGCCTCGTCCAACACCATCCTGACCGATTTCCACAATGTGCCGGGCTTTGTGGCGTTGATCGCCACGATCATGATGTCGCTGGGCTTCGTTCTGGCGACTTACATGTACGTGTTCTCGCCCCAGACGCCGGGGCGCATCGCGCAGCGCCATCAGCTGGTCTACAAATTCCTGCTCAACAAGTGGTATTTCGACGAATTGTACGACCGCGTTTTCGTGCGCCCCGCCTTCTGGCTCGGGCGTCTGTTCTGGAAGAGCGGCGACGGACGCATCATTGACGGATTTGGGCCGGACGGCGTGTCCGCCCGCGTGTTGGATGCGGCCGGGCGCGTCGTGCGTCTGCAGACGGGCTTCGTCTACCACTACGCCTTCACGATGCTGATCGGCGTGGCGGCTCTCATCACTTGGTATCTGCTGGGCGGGGGGCACTGATGTTCGGCTTCGGCATTCTCACCGGCCTCATCGTCCTGCCGCTCGTCGGCGCGGCGTTCATTCTTGTCCAGTCGGGCAAGTATGAGGCTTCGGTGCAAAACATCCGCTGGGCGGCGCTGTTCACCACGCTCGCCACCTTCCTTCTGTCGCTCTACGCCTGGTCGCAGTTCGATCCCGCCAATCCCGGCTTTCAGCTGGTCGAGGAAAAGACGTGGATGGGCGGCGGCCTCATCTACAAGCTGGGCGTCGACGGCATTTCCATGCCCTTCGTGCTGCTCACGACCTTCCTGATGCCCTTCTGCATCGCCGCCTCGTGGCGCTCGATCGAGCATCGCGTGAAGGAATATATGGTCGCCTTCCTTGTGCTCGAAACGCTGATGATCGGCGTTTTCGCGGCGCTCGACATGATCCTCTTCTACGTCTTCTTCGAAGGCGGCCTGATCCCGATGTTCCTCATCATCGGCGTGTGGGGCGGCAAGCGGCGCATCTATGCGTGCTTCAAATTTTTCCTCTACACCTTGCTCGGCTCTCTGCTCATGCTGCTCGCCATGATGGCGATGTGGAGCGTGACGGGGACGACGGACATCACGAAGCTGCTCGCCACGGCGTTTCCGTCCTCGATGCAGAAATGGCTGTGGCTGGCCTTCTTCGCGTCCTTCGCCGTGAAAATGCCGATGTGGCCCGTCCATACATGGCTCCCCGACGCCCATGTCGAGGCGCCGACGGCCGGCTCGGTGATCCTTGCGGGCATTCTGCTGAAAATGGGCGGCTACGGCTTCCTGCGCTTTTCGCTGCCCATGTTCCCCGAGGCGTCGCACTATTTCGCGCCGCTCGTCTGGACGCTGTCCGTCATCGCCATCGTCTACACTTCGCTGGTCGCGATGGTGCAGGAGGACATGAAGAAGCTGATCGCTTATTCGTCCGTGGCGCATATGGGTTTCGTCACCATGGGCCTGTTCGCGATGAACGCGCAGGGCGTGCAGGGCGCCGTGTTCCAGATGGTGAGCCATGGGCTTGTCTCCGGCGCGCTCTTCCTGTGCGTGGGCGTGGTCTATGATCGCCTGCACACGCGTGAGATCTCCGCCTATGGCGGGCTTGTGCGCACCATGCCGAAATATGCGGTCGCCTTCATGATCTTCACGATGGCGAATGTGGGCTTGCCGGGCACGTCCGGCTTCGTGGGCGAGTTCCTCACGCTGCTGGGGGCTTTTGGCGCCAATTCCTGGGTGGCCTTGTTCGCCACCAGCGGCGTGATCCTGTCGGCGGCCTATGCTCTCTATCTTTATCGCCGCGTCGTGTTCGGCGCGCTTGAAAAGCCTGCGCTCGCCGGCATGAAAGACCTCAGCGGCCGCGAAGTTGCCTTGCTGGCTCCGCTGGCGGCGCTGACCATCTGGTATGGCGTGCAGCCGGGCGCCATTTTGAGCGCCTGCGCGGCCTCCGTCGATCTGCTCATCAAGAATTACGAAGCGGCGCTCGCGGTGACGAAGACCGCCGCGCTCGCGCTCCATTGAAGGCGTAACCCATGACGTCGCTCGCATTCGACCTCGCCCATTCGCTGCCGGAGATCGTTCTGGCGCTTGGCGCGCTCACCCTGCTCATGCTCGGCGCCTTCTGGGCGGACAAGCGGGACTGGATCATCACCGAATGCGCCGTCATCGTGATGGGATTGGCCTTCCTGTCGATCTTCTATCCGCTGGGCGACAGGGCGGTGATCTGGGATCAGGCCTTCGTCGACGATTCCTTCGGCCGTTTCATGAAGGCGCTGGTGCTTATCGGCTCCATCACGACGCTTGTCGTCTCGCGCGAATATATGGCGCGCAAGCAGATCGATTTCTTCGAATTCCCCGTGCTTGTCCTGCTCGCGACCCTTGGCATGTGCATGCTCGTGTCGGCGCAGAGCCTCATCGCGCTCTATCTCGGCCTCGAATTGATGAGCCTTGCGCTCTACGTGATCGCCGCCTTCAATCGCGACGACGTGCGCGCCTCGGAGGCTGGCCTGAAATATTTCGTTCTCGGCGCGCTCTCGTCGGGCATGCTGCTCTATGGCGCCTCGCTGCTCTATGGCTTCGCCGGCACGGTCTCCTTTACGGGGATCGCGGCCGCGCTGCAGGGCGGCGCCTCGATTGGCGTCATCTTCGGCCTCGTCTTCGTGCTGGCGGGGCTGGCGTTTAAAATGTCCATTGCGCCTTTCCACATGTGGACGCCCGACGTCTATGAGGGTTCGCCCACGCCCGTCACCGCCTTCTTCGCCACGGCGGCGAAAGTGGCGGCTGTGGCGATCACCGTGCGCATCGTCATCACGGCTTTTCCGGGCCTCAAGCCGCAATGGCAGCAGATCGTCGTGTTCGGCGCGATCCTCTCCATGGCGCTCGGGTCCTTCGCCGCCATCGGGCAGACGAACATCAAGCGCCTGATGGCCTATTCCTCCATCGGTCATATGGGCTTCGCGCTTGTGGGTCTGGCCACCGGCGACGAGCAGGGCGTGGCCGGCGTCATGATCTATATGGCGATTTATCTGCTCATGAGCCTGGGCGCCTTCGCCGCCATCCTGTCCATGCGCGTGGGCGACCGCTATGTGGAGAATATCGGCGATCTGGCGGGCTTGGCCCGCACCAATGGCTTCATGGCTTTCGTCATCGCGACGATGATGTTTTCGCTCGCCGGCATTCCCCCGCTCGCGGGCTTTTTCGCGAAATGGTACGTGTTCGTCGCCGCGATCAAGGGCGGGCTCTACGGCCTCGCCGTGGTCGGCATGCTCGCCAGCACGGTGGCCGCTTTCTATTACTTGCGCGTCGTGAAGATCATGTATTTCGACGAACCGGCGCGCCCCTTCGATCGCGTGAACTGGGAAGTGAAGGCCGTCATGGCGGTCGCCGGTCTCGCGATCGTGCTGTTTGCGGCCTTTCCGGGGCCCTTCGTCGCGGCGTCGGCCCAGGCCGCCGCCAAGTCGCTGTTCTGATCCTCGGTGGCGCAAGGCCCGCAGATCCTCACGCGCCTCGACCGGGTGGAGACGTTTGAAACGCTCGCCTCCACCAGCGACGCCTGCATGGCCCGCGCGCGCGCGGGCGAAGACGGCCCGCTGTGGATCATGGCGCAGAGCCAGAGCGCCGGACGCGGGCGGCTTGGTCGCGCATGGTCCTCTCCGCGCGGCAATCTCCACGCCTCGCTGCTTCTGGTGGATCCCGCGCCTATGCGCATCGCGCCGCAATTGGGTTTCGTCGCGGGCCTCGCCTTGATCGACGCCTTGCGCGCCCAAGCGCCGCACGCGCTTTTCGCGCTCAAATGGCCCAATGACGTGCTATGCGCAGGGGCGAAGCTCGCCGGCGTTCTGGTGGAGGGCGGGGGCCTGCTGGATGGGCGGTTCGCCGCCGTGATCGGCTTCGGCGTGAATTGCGCGCATCATCCCGCTGACCTTCCCTATGCGGCGACCGATCTCGCCGCTCAAGGCGCGCCCTGCGCGCCGGGCGCGCTTCTGGAGCGGCTCGTCGCATCCTTCGCGCGTCGCTTCGCGCAATGGGCGGGCGGCGAGGGGTTCGCCGGCTTGCGGACGGATTGGCTCGGCTGCGCCGCCAATCTCGGCGCGCCGATTGAAGTTCGACAGGGCGCGCGCGTCCTGAATGGCCTTTTCGAAACCATAGACGCGGAGGGCCGGTTGATCCTTTCCGGCCCGGATGGCCGCGTCGCGCTGGAGGCGGGCGATGTGTTCCCGCTTGGCGCAATCGACGAACGGATGATGAAATGACTGACGGCGAAGAATTGGTTTTCGTGCCGCTTGGCGGCCTGGGCGAGATCGGCATGAACGCCGCGCTCTATGGCTTCGGGCCGCAGGGCCGGCGCAAGTGGATTCTCGTGGACTGCGGCCTGTCTTTCGCAGGCCCTGATCTGCCGGGCGTCGATCTGATCATGCCGGACCTCTCCTTCATCGAAAAGATGAAGAAGGATCTGCTCGCCCTCGTCATCACCCATGCGCATGAGGACCATATCGGCGCCGTCGCGCAATTGTGGCCGCGTCTGCGTTGCCCGGTTTACGCGACGCAATTCGCGGCCGATCTTCTTGAGACGCGCCGTCTGTCGGAAGTGGGCGCGCCGAAAGTGGATCTGCGCGTCTTCGCGCCCGGCGAAGAGCTGCGCCTGGGGCCATTCTCCATCGAGCCCGTGCGCATGGCCCATTCCATTCCCGAAAGCGTCGGCCTTGCGCTGCGCACGCCGGCGGGGCTTGTGTTCCACACCGGCGACTGGAAGCTCGACGCCTCGCCGGTCGCCGGTTGGGCGACGGACGAAGAGCGCCTGCGGCAGATCGGCGACGAAGGCGTGCTCGCGCTGATCTGCGATTCCACCAACATTATGCGCGAGGGGGAATCGCCCTCCGAAACCGATGTCGGCGAGCATCTCGCCAAGCTCATCATGGAGGCGCCCGCGCGCGTGGTGGTGACGACCTTCGCCTCCAATGTCGCGCGCTTGCGCTCGGTGGGCCTTGCCGCCAAGCGGGCGGGGCGCACGGTCGTGGTGGCGGGGCGCGCCATGGAGCGCGTGGCCACGGTCGCGCGGCAGAACGGCTATCTCGAAGGCGTGCCGGAATTCTATTCGGTGGATTCCTTCGGCAATCTCCCGCGCGACCAGATCGTGCTGCTCGCCACCGGCAGCCAGGGCGAGCCGCGCGCCGCCATGTCGCGGATCGCGGAAGACGATCACCCCGCCGTGCATCTCGCCAGCGGTGACCGGGTGATCTTCTCCTCGCGGCCCATTCCCGGCAATGAGCGCCCCATCAATGCGATCATCAACAATCTCGTGCGGCAGGGCGTGGAGGTCGTCACCGACCGGCACGGCCTCGTGCATGTGTCGGGACATCCGCGCCGCGCCGAAGTGGCGCGCATGTATGAATGGCTGCGCCCCGATTATGCGATCCCCGCCCATGGCGAATGCCTGCATCTCTACGAACATGCGCAATTCGCGCGCGAGCGCGGCGTGCGCAAGGCCATTGTGGCTGTGAACGGCGAGGCGGTTCTGTTGGCGCCGGGCGTTCCCGCCATCGTCGATCAGGTTCCCAGCGGGCGCCTGCTGCTCGACGGCAATGTGCTCGTGCGGCCCGAGGACGAGGCGCTGCGCATGCGCCAGAAACTGGCCTTCGCAGGCGTGATCTCGGTGGGCGTCGCGCTGACCTCCAAGGGCGAGCTTGCCGGGGACCCGGATGTGGTGATAGCGGGAATTCCCGCGCGCATGAACGACGGCCGCATGACGGATGCGATCGTCGACAAGGTTTTGTTCGCCGCGCTCGATTCCATGTCGCGGGGGCGCCGGCGCGATCCCGACGAAGTGTCCACCGCCCTGGAGCGGGCCGTGCGCAACGAAGTGCGGGCGGCCTGGGGTAAGCGTCCGCTCGTGCATGTGCTCGTCATGCCGGTGTGACGCGCAGCAAGGGCAAGCAAGCAGCGGAGACAGGAGGCAAGCATGATCGGCCGTCTCAACCACATCGCCGTCGCGGTGCGCGATCTCGCCGCCTCGACCGCCGTCTATCGCGACGTTCTGGGCGCGAAAGTCTCCGCGCCTTTGCCCCAGCCCGAACATGGCGTGACCGTCGTGTTCATTGAATTGCCGAACACGAAATTGGAGCTGCTGGAGCCTTTGGGCGCGGGTTCCCCCATCGCCAAATTTCTGGAGCGAAATCCCGACGGCGGCATGCATCATGTCTGCTACGAGGTGGACGACATCCTCGCCGCGCGCGACCGGCTGAAGGCGCAGGGCGCGCGCGTGCTGGGCGACGGCGAGCCGAAGATCGGCGCGCACGGCAAACCCGTCCTGTTTCTGCATCCGAAGGATTTTTGCGGCACGCTCGTGGAGCTTGAACAGGTGTGAGGACCGCCGCCCGGCGAGGGCGGCGGCCTTTGGTTCAAGCGCGCGCCTCGCGGCCCTTTGAGCCGCCGTTCGAGCGCGGGGTCTGGAAGGCTTGCTCGGCCTCCTCCA
The DNA here is from genome assembly GCA_903918155.1 of uncultured Hyphomicrobiales bacterium. Classification (GTDB taxonomy): domain Bacteria; phylum Pseudomonadota; class Alphaproteobacteria; order Rhizobiales; family Beijerinckiaceae; genus Terripilifer. The sequence goes on along the minus strand of CAIXDD010000300.1, from coordinate 6,197 downwards.
TGCCGGCTTTCGCCGAGGCGGCGAGGCCGGCGCCGGCGGCCGCCTGTCGCTGCAAAGCCATGGCGTCGGCCATCAGGCGATCCATCGAGCCGCGCATCCATCCCTGCACTTCATTGGCCGCCTCCGTGGGATTGCGGGCGAGGCACAGGCGCTGCGCGCTCTCCATCGCAGCCTGCGCGCCCGCCTGCCGACGGGCGAACCAGCCGTTCGCGAATTCCTGCATCACCTCGAGCATGCCGGCTTGGCCGCGCCAGAAGGCGGCGGCGTTCCGCTCCAGGGCGGTGCGCACCGAATCGATGGTCTGGTCGCCCTGTGGGTCGCCGAATGGAAAGAGAATATTGTTCATCGTTGGCCTCGTGCGATAACGCGCCCCCGCCGGCGCATTGAGCACGATTTGTCACCGAATGTAACTCCCCGGAATCGCAAAAGCGCTTTTGTTAACGCGGGCGCTTCCGCCGCGCCCGCGGCCAAGCGGCCGGCAAGGCTCGGCGGGGTTTGGCGGAGCCGCGGAGCGAGCCTTCGCCATGCCGGGGGGATGCGGCGACTTGGCGCTTTCCCGCGCCGGCGCGACGGCTTATCTGTGTCGCGTCGCCTTGCGCGCCCGCTTCAGGGCGCGCGCGGGCGCGCGTTCGTCTCAGCACAGGGTTTCGCATGTCCACGCCGCTCTACATGGCCATATTTTTCACCATCTGGTGGACGGTGCTGTTCGCGATCCTGCCTCTGGGGGTGCGTTCGCAGCACGAGGAGGGCGGTGGCCCTGCGGGCACCGATCCGGGCGCCCCGGTGAACCCGCAACTGGGCCGAAAGGCCGTTCTGACGACGCTGGTCACGGCGGCGATCTTCGCCCTTTTCTGGCTTTACGTGGAATATGCGTGAGGGGAACGTCTTTTGCTTGACCCGCGCCCGCCGGCGGGGCTAGTCAGGCTCGTCCGTCGCGTGCGGACGCCGGCCGCTTGCGGTCGGGAGCGCGTAGCTCAGTTGGTAGAGCAACTGACTTTTAATCAGTAGGTCCTGGGTTCGAGTCCCAGCGCGCTCACCATTCTCATAAAAAGACCGCGTGCGGCGCGCCCGTGGCGCGACCCCCGGGAGGATTCATGGAAAAGCTGCCTTTCGGCGCCAATTTCAAGCGCACGAAAATCCTCTGGGAGCTGGGTCTTCACGTCGCAGGCGATCCGAAGACCCGTTACGGCGGCGACCGCGACATGCGCATCACCGTCGGCAGCGGCGGGGGCGAGTCCTTCAAGCCATGGATCAATCTCGCCACGGGCTCGGCCATCATGGCCTATGACGTCGCGAAGGGCGCGGTGGACATGGCTTTCGTCAATCCGTCCGCGCTGCTGACGCAGGCCTATCGCGGGGCGGGCCTGTTCACGCGGCCTTTGCCGCTGCGCATTCTTGCGAGCTATCCCAGCGTGGACCGTTTCGTCATCGCCATGCGCAAGAGCCTCGGCTTCAAATCGCTGCATGACGTGAAGGCGGCGCGCTATCCGCTGCGCGTGTCCCTGCGCGAGGACCCAACCCATTCCACGCTCGTTCTCGTGAGCCAATTATTGGCGCATTACGGAATGAGCGTCGCCGACATCGAGTCCTGGGGCGGCGCCGTGGTTCCCGCCGGTCCGCCCAACGACAAGCGGCGCATGGCCGGCGTTTTCGACGGCACGCTCGACGCAGTGTTCGACGAGGGCATCAGCCTGTGGATCGACGACGCGCTCGCCAATGGCATGGAGCTGTTGCCGCTGGAGGCGGACGCATTCGAGGCGCTGGGCCGCATCGGCTGGCGCAAGGTTCAATTGAAGACCGGCCGCTTCGCGCATCTGCCCGCCTATGAGGCTATCGACTTCAGCGGCTGGCCGCTTTATGCGCGCGCCGATCTGTCCGACGACGTGGCCTACAAGATCTGCGAGGCCTTCCGCGCGCGGCATGAATATATGCCATGGGAGGAGGGCACGGCCGAAGGGATCGACGACATCGGCCGCGAGACCGCAGCCACGCCCATGGACGTGCCGCTGCATCCGGGTGCCGAACGCTGGTATCGCGAGAACGGGCTGATCTGAAAACCGCGCTCAGATGCAGGCGTCGGTCCATGTCTCGTCATAGCCGCGGAAATGGCGCACCCATTTCTGCTTGCCGAAATTGACGAGGATGTTGCGCGTGGCCGAGCCAAGCCGCATCGCGCCCCATACCAGAACGCCGTCTTCATTCTCCTGCAGACGCTCGACGTCGAGGCTGCGGAACTCCCTGTGAGTCGTGGCCAGCGTGCGCGCCAGCGTGTCATAGGTGATCTGATATTTGTGCTTTGCGTCCTGGCAGGTGAGGAGAAGCTTCTTCGCCTGCGCGGGCGCGGGCGCCAGAGCGAGCGCGAGCGCGAACGCGCCGCAGCTCGCCAGCAGGCGCGCATGCGACCGCGTCTGCGCCCTCGCCTTTTTGGGCCTCAGGCTCGCGGCTTGGCTGCGCGGGTCTCCGGTGGCGATCGTCATCTCATCCTCGCATTGCGGGCCAGGCCGCGGCTGCGGCGAGATAAGCTGACCCGGCGGCGCGCGTAAAGCGTCTAGAGGCTGCGCGCCGTCGCCCGGAAATAGATCGTCGTCACGCCCAGCAGCGCGAGGCAGCCCAGCAAGCCGCCCTGAAAGCCAAGACCAAGATTATCCGAAATGAGGCCCGTCACCGCAGGGCCGAGAATGAGCGACAGGTCCTGCATGGTGCGCAAAAGCCCCATGGCCGGGCCCCGCTGATCGGGCGGCGCGATCTCCGCCACATAGGCGATCAGCGTGGGCGAGGCGATGCCCGCGCCCGCGCCGAACAGGATCGAACTGATCCAAAGCGACGCCTCATGCTGGCCGAAAGCCAGAATGGCGCAGCCCAGCAAGGTCGCCACGCTCGCCGCCACGATCATGCGCACGCGCCCCAGCAGGCGCACGAGCGGCGCCGTGACGGCGAGCACGCACAGATTCGCAGCCGCGCCGCAGGTGAGGATGAGTCCGATGGTCGTCGTCTCCAACCCGAACGCGCTTTGCGCGACGAGCGGCAGCAGCACCCAATTGGAAGCGACGCGCACATAGAAAATGGCGAAATACATCAGGCCCACGCCGATATTGCGCCGCGCGATGGAGAGCAGATTCTCCCGCGGCGCCGCACGTTCGGCCTCCGCCGGCGCTTTCGCCGGCCGCCACGGAATGGCCGCGAACGCGAACACGCCCGCGATCGCCACGACGCCATTGATGAAATAGGGCGCGCCCATGCCCCATGCGCCCGCCGCAAGGCCGCCCAGCGCAGGCCCCATGCTCGCGCCGATCATATTCGCGGCCTGATAATAGGAGGCGTCCTGCATGCGCTGTTCGGGCGCGCCGAGATCGGCGATGGCGGCGAGCGCGGACGTCATGAACACGGCGGAGGCCGCGCCCATCAGCAGCAGGCACAGAAAGAAGAACGGCACATTGCCCGCAAAGGCCGCTGCGAGCGAAGAGCCCGCGATGATGGCGCATCCAAGGCTCATCATCTTCTTGCGCCCGAGCCGTTCGGAAGCATAGCCCGCCGGCATGTTCACCAGCAGACGCGCGCCGCCGTAAGCGGAGATCATCAGGCCGATGACGGCCGCGCTCGCGCCCAGCTGCTGGCCGAACAGCGCGATCACCGACCAGACCATGCCATTGCCGATCTGCTTGAGAAACACGAGCAGCAGCAGAATGCGCAGGGCGGGCGGAGGAGCTTGGGGCGCGAGGGCGCGCAGGCGACGCAGCAAGATGGGTGATTCCATGGCGCGGCGCGATCAGGCCGCCCCGCATGATAAGCCCCCGCGCGCGCGGGAACCAGAGCCGCGGCGCTTGTGAATAAAGCGCCCTTGAGAGGAACGCCTTGTGGCTGGACAGGCCTGGGGCGCTCGACTAGCGTTTCGCGCGAAAGCGTCCGCAGCCTCCCGCGCGGATCATGAGACGCATGGGGAGGCAAGAACGCATCGGGAGGCGCGAGCGCATCGGGAGGAAGGTCGTCAGCCGATGGCGCGACGACTTTCAGACCTGCGCGCGGATGCGCAGCGGCGCAAGATGCGCGACGGCGCGCGAAAGCGCGCGCTGCGCCAGGGCATTTGGAGAGAAGCATGAACGGGGCTGACGTCGTCGCAGAAATCCTCAGGCGCGAGGGCACGCAGATGCTCTCCTGCTATCCGCGCAATCCGCTCATCGACGCGGCCGCGAAGATCGACGTGCGCCCGATCCTGTGTCGGCAGGAGCGCGTGGGCGTGGGCATCGCCGACGGTTTCACGCGCGTGATGCGCGGGCGCAAGAACGGCGTGTTCGTCTCCCAGCAAGGCCCCGGCGCGGAGAACGCTTTCCCCGGCGTCGCGCAGGCTTTCGCGGAAAACGTGCCGATGCTCGTCATTCCGGCGGGCTATGCGCTGAAGCAGCAATATAACCATCCGATTTTCCGTTCCGCGGACGTGTTCCGCCCTGTCACGAAATGGGCCGCGCTCGCCCACCATGTGCAGGAATTGCCCGACCTGTTCCGGCGCGCCTATCAGATCATGCGCAGCGGCAAGGGCGGCCCGGTTCTCGTCGAAGTGCCGACGGAGGTTTTCGAAGCCGCGTTCAACGGCCCGCTCGATTATCGCCCCGTCGAGCCCATCCGCATGGCGCCGGATCCCGACGCCGTGAAACGCGCCGCCGCGATTTTGCTGGCTGCGCGCAATCCGGTCATCTGGGCCGGGCAGGGCGTGCATTACGCCGATGCGAGCCCGCAGCTTGTAGCGCTCGCCGAACTGCTGCCCGCGCCTGTGGCCTGCACGAATCCCGGCAAGAGCGCGATCGCGGAGAACCATCCGCTCGCGCTTGGCGCCTCCACGCGCAATCAGCCGCGCATGTACACCGCCTTCATGGAGAAGGCCGACGTCGTGTTCGCCATCGGCTCCAGCCTGTCGCGCACGTCGTTCGGACCGGCTTTGCCCTTCGGCAAGGCGATCATCCATTCGACGAACGACCCCAACGACGTGAACAAGGACATTCGTTGCGACCTTGGCCTCGTGGGCGACGCGCAGCTCGTGCTCGACGCGCTGATCGCGGAGATCGCGCGGCAGAAGGGGCGCAGCGACGGCGCGCGCATGTCCGATCTCGCGACGCAGATCGCCGCCATCAAGGCCGAATGGCTGAGGGACTGGGAGCATCAGCTCGCGTCGGAGGAGGTGCCGATCAATCAATATCGCGTCATCCGCGACCTGATGAACAGCGTGGATCGCGCCGAGACGATCATCACCCACGATTCAGGCAGCCCGCGCAAGCAGCTCCTGCCCTTCTGGGAGACCACGCGCGCCGGCAATTATCTGGGCTGGGGCAAGACCACGCAGCTAGGCCACGGGCTCGGACTCGCCATGGGCGCCAAGATCGCCGCGCCCGACAAGTTGTGCGTCAATGTGATGGGCGATGCGGCCATCGGCATGACCGGCATGGATCTTGAGACGGCGGCCCGCAACGGCATCGCCACCCTCACCATCGTCTTCAACAATTCCGTCATGGCGGCCGAGCGCGACGTGATGCAGACGTCGACGGAGAAATATAACGCCATCGACGTGGGCGGAAATTACGCCAAGCTCGCCGAGGCGCTCAATGTCTCGTCGGCGCGCGTCGACAAGCCGTCTCACATCGTCGGCGCCATCAAGGACGCCGTGGCCGTGACGCAGAAGGGCAAGCCCTTCCTGCTCGAATTCGTGGTGAAGGAAGGTTACGATTTCACCTGACGCCGCGCGAGCGGGCGGAAGGAACGCAAGCAGAGAATGAGGGGAGTGAAGCATGCTGTCCCGCGAGAACAACGATCTGGTCACGCGCGTGGGCCCCGGCACGCAGATGGGCGCGCTGATGCGCCGCTACTGGATTCCCGCCGGCTTCGCATCGCAGGTCGAGAAGCCCGATTCCGCGCCCGTGCGCGTGAAACTTCTGGGCGAGCAGCTCGTGCTCTTCCGCGATTCGCAGGGACGACTTGGTCTGGTCGACGAATTCTGCCCCCATCGTCTGGCTTCGATGTTCTTCGGGCGCAATGAGGAAGGCGGCCTTCGCTGCGTCTATCATGGGCTGAAGTTCGACGTGAACGGCGCCTGCGTGGACGCGCCTTGCGTGCCGCCCACCACCACCGCAGACCAGCTCGCCGGCATCAAGCGCGATCTGAAGATCAAGTCCTATCCCTGCATCGAACGCGCGGGTCTGGTGTGGGCCTAT
>CAIXDD010000299.1 GCA_903918155.1 uncultured Hyphomicrobiales bacterium | reverse complement strand
CGCGGGCGGCCTGACGACGATCTCGGCGGCGCCGGCGCGCGCCCTGCGGCGCGCGTCGTCGCGGGAGACGAGCTCAGTTGAGCGAGATATTGGCCGCCTTCACCACATCGGCCCAGCGCAGGGATTCAGCCTGCATCATCGCGCGGAAGTCCTCCGGCGTGGAGCCGATCGGCACGGCGCCTTCATTGGCGAAACGGGTGCGCACGAGATCGCTGTTGATGGCTTCGATGGTCGCCGCGCGCAGGCGTGCGACGATCGGCGCGGGCGTTCCCTTGGGCACGACGAATCCATACCAAGCGCCTGTCGCATAGCCCTTCGCGCCCGCTTCATCCAACGTCGGCACGTTGGGCAGCGTGGGCGCGCGGGCGGGCGTGGTGACGGCGAGCGCGCGCACGACGCCCGATTCGATCAGGCCCGCAACGGAGGGCATTGTGGTCACCATGAAATCGGTCTGCCCGCTCACGAGATCGTTGAGCGCGGGGCCTGCGCCGCGATAGGGCACATGGACGGCCTGCAGGCCGCTGACCTGGGCGAGCAGCACGGTCGCCAGATGGCTGGCCGAACCGTTGCCGGCGCTGCCATAGCTCAATTTGCCGGGATTCTGCTTCGCGTAGGCGAAGAAATCGGCCGCCGTCTTCTTCGCGGATTTCGCGGGCACGACCAGCGCGAGCGGCGCGGAGGTGATGAGGGTCACCGGATCGAAAGCGGCGAGCGGATCGACCTTCATGTTTTTGAACAGATGCGGATTGACCACCATCGGGCCCTGGTTCGCCATGAGCACGGTGTAGCCGTCGGGCGCGGCGGAGGCGGCGAGCTGGGTGGCGATATTGCCGCCCGCCGTGCCGTTGTTCTCCACCACCATGGTCTGGCCGAGGCGCTCGCTCACCGCCTGGGCGACGAGGCGCGCGATGGCGTCCGTGCCGCCGCCGGCGGCGTAGGGCACGAGCAGTTTCAGCGGCCGATTGGGAAAGTCCTGCGCGAGAGCGGCCCCCGCGAACAGGCTTGCCCCCGCGAACAGGCTTGCGCCCGCTAAGAGGCTTGCTCCTGCGAAAAGGCTTGCGCCAGCGCCCATGAATGTCCTGCGGCTCATGTCGTCTCCTCCCATTTAAAGCGTAAACAGACGAGCGGGAACCACCACGCTGCCTTCGAAAATTCTGCGTGCGGTGCGCACGAAGGCCGCACCGCGCACGCGCTCGCCGTCGCAATCGAGCGCGATGGCGATCTTCCCGCCGGGATGTTCGACCTCGACGGCGGGCCCGGGCGCGGCGAGCGCGAAGGCGATGGTGCCGCGCAGGCGCGCGGCCGCCGCCACGCACAAGGCGCCGGTCGCCGAATGGGCGCGATGGCAGGAGTCCGGCACGAGATAGCGCGACGTGACGGCGCCGCCCTGACGCGGCGCGGAGATGAGGCCGATCTTCGGGATCACGCTGCCGGCGACGTCGCCAAGCCCCATGCGCCGGCCCGCGTCCAGCCGCATCGCCTCCAGGCGCGCGAACAAGGCGCGATCCGCATCGATCTCCTGCGGCGTCTCGGCGCCGTCGAGCCCCACATCGGCTGCGGCGAGGAGCATCATCGGCATGGCGTAATCGATCAGGGTGACCGCGATCCCGTCGATGGTCTCGCTGCGCCGGCCGGTGGGAAACAAGGCGCCCGTCTTGCCGCCGGCGGCGTCGCCGAAGCTCAGGCGAATGGGCGCCGCCGTGCCGGCCACGCCGTCGATGCGGGCGTCGCCTTCATATTCCACCGCGCCGCCCGGCGTCTGGACTACGGCCTCCACGAGGCTCGACGTGTTGCGGTTGAAAATGCGCACCAAGGTCTCGCCCGCACAGGCGGGCACAAGCCCCGCCTCGATGGCGAAGGGGCCGACGGCGGACAGCATGTTGCCGCAATTGGGGCCGGTGTCGACCGCAGGCCGGTCCACCGCCACTTGCGCGAAGAGATAATCCACATCCGCGTCGGCGCGGGTCGAGCGCGAGACGATGGCGACCTTGCTGGTGAGCGGATTGGCGCCGCCGAGCCCGTCCACCTGCAGGGGATGGGGCGTGCCCATGACCTTTTGCAGAAACGCGTCGCGGCGGGCGGGATCGGCGGGGAGATCGTCGGCGAGGAAGAATGGCCCCCGCGACGTGCCCCCGCGCATGAGCACGCAGGGCACCCGCACCTGCGGCGAGGCCTGTCCTGCGGCGCGCATCGATATTGATGCAGATTGTGAATTAATATCGTCCATAGATGCAAAATACAGAAAAAGACGCGATGCTTTAAATGCAAAGATTCTCAAATTTGATGCGTAATTCGAATTAAACGAGCGGGCGGAAGGTCAGTCGAAGAGATCGCCCTGCCGCGGGGCGGCGCGAGGCGGGGTCGGAACCGTCTCTTCGCGCGACTCTTGCCGCTGATCTTGCCGCTGATCTTCCCCCTGATCTTGCCGCTGATCTTCGTCTTGAGCCGTCAGAGGCGGGCCGAGGGGCGTCTGGACGCCCGGCTCGTCATTGGCGACCTTGTTCACCGCCGTCGAGATCGGCCACATCTCCAGCGCGTCTTCCGGCAAAGGCGCGCATAAGGCCTGCGCCTCTTCCGCGTCATGGGCGTCCGTATCCAGCCAGCGATCGAAATCCTGCGGATCGAGGATCACCGGCATGCGGTCATGCACCGCGCTCATGAAGGCGTTGGCGCGGGTGGTGAGCACGCAGGCGCCGTCCACCTCCTCGCCATTGGGGCCCGTCCATGTCTCCCACAGGCCGGCGAGCGCAAGCGGAGCGCCGTCGCGCCGGCGAATGAGGAAGGGCTGGGCGGGCCGCTTGTCGCGTCCGGCGCCTTCGCCGGCGGGGGCGCGGCGCCATTCGTAAAACGCGTCCGCCACGAAGACGCAGCGGCGCCGGCGCATGGCGGCGCGAAAGCTCGGTTTCTCGAGAACGGTCTCCGACCGCGCATTGATGACAAGCGGAAAGTCTTTGGGATCTTTCACGAAGCCGGGCGTGAACGCCCAACGCGCCAGCACGAGGTGGCGGCGTTTCTCGCCGTCTGGATCGCGCTCGAGCCGCACAACCGGCACGGGCTGCGTCGACGCCACGTTATAGCGGGGCGGGAAGTTGGGCTGCTCGACGTAGCGGAAGAAGGCCCGCACGGCTTCAGGCGGCAGCGTGATGGCGAAACGTCCGCACATGCAATCAACTAGTCGCATCCGCGCGATTTCGGCAACACTTTGTTATCGCGCCCAAGCTACAGTCGGAGCTTGCGCTGACGAAAGCGATGCAGAGAGACGACGATGGCGAGCACGGCACCGGGACATGGACGCATGGCGGCGGACGCGATGACGTTGGTCAATCCCTCGTCCGGCATCGCCAATGACTATCTCAACCTTTTCAACGAAATCACCATGCTCATCGAGCAATTGCCGAGCATGCCCGAATTGCAGGAGGACGTGTTCGCCTGGCGGCCTGTCTCCTATGAGGATTATTTCGCGCGCTCGCCGCTGACCGGGCGCGAATCCGCGCTGCAGGCCTATCGCGATCTCGACGTCACCTTCCGCTCCACGTTCGAGACCTGCGTGAAGGAGCTGGACAATCGCGCGACAGGCGCCATCGCCGCCATTCGCCTGCATCTGCGCCAGCGCGGCGACCGCGCGCCGCAGACCCTGCAGGAAATCTGTGAGCGCCATGGGGCGCAATTGCGCCAGGCGCTCGACCGGGCCGTGTCGCTCGTCAATACGGGCGCGGCGGAATCCATCGAACATGCGCAAGCGCGCGCCGACCGGCTGGTGGCGGTGCGGCTGACCGCGATCAAGCGGCTTGAGGATTTCCACAATACGCCGCGCTTCGTGCGCGAGGACGATTAGGCTTCAAGCCGCGGAGCCGCCGCGCGCGCGAGACGATCATTGATCGCTTCGCCCAATCCTGCGCGCGGAATGGGCGCGACGGCGATGGCGCGCACGCCGGGCTGATCGAGGCGGCGCAGAAAATCGAACAGATGGGCGGCCGCCTCGCGCAGATCGCCCGCGGGCGACAGATCGAGCCGCAAGCTTTGCGCCGCGTGCTCCCCTTGCGCCCCTTGCTCCCCTTGCGCCAGCGCGCCGGCGAAATCGAGCGCCGCCTCGTCGGGCGCCACGCTGCGCGCGTCCAGCCGCACGCGCGCGCGCGGCGCGTAATGGGAGGCGAGCATGCCCGGCGCGAGCGGGCCGGACTCCTGATGTCCGGCGACTACGTCGGCCGCCAAAGGCCGGCCCAGCGCCCGCTCGATGTCGGCGCGCGCGATCCCGCCCGGCCGCAGCATCCGCGCCGCCGCGCCCAGGCAGGCCACGATGGTCGATTCCACGCCCACTTCGCAGGCGCCCGCGTCCACGATCAGGTCGATGCGGTCGGCGAGATCGGCGGCCACATGGGCGGCTTGCGTGGGGCTGACGCGGCCCGATCGATTGGCGGAGGGCGCGGCCACGGGCCCGCCGAACGCGCGCAGGATCTCTTGCGCGGCGGGATGGTCGGGGACGCGCAGGGCCAGCGTGTCGAGGCCGGCGCGGGCGAGCAGGCTCACCGCGCAGCCCGGCGCCGCCGGCACGACAAGCGTGAGCGGCCCCGGCCAGAAGGCGCGCGCGAGCGCCAGCGCATCGGCGTTGAAGACGCCATGGACCTGCGCGGCGGCGAGATCGGCCACATGGGCGATCAGCGGATTGAAACTGGGCCGGCCCTTCGCCTCGTAAATGCGGGCGACCGCGAGATCGCAGGCGGCGTCCGCGCCAAGGCCGTAGACCGTCTCCGTCGGCAAGGCGACGAGCCCGCCCGCGCGCAGCACGCGGGCCGCCTGCGCGGCCGCGTGAGGCCCTGCGGGAAGGATGGATGCGGAAACCCCCGAAGCGTCATGCTCCGGGGGCTGATGGCGGGCGGTCACGAAAAGCCTTTCGTCACTCCACGGGCAAGGCGACGAAACGCGACTCGCCCTGCGCGTTGGCGATGAGGAAGAGCGCCGATTTGCGGCCCTGATCCTTCGCCTGTTTCATGCGCGCGGCCACGTCCTGAGGCTGGCCGATGACCTGCTGGTTGATCTCCACGATCACGTCGCCGGCCTGCACGCGTTTTTCGGCGGCGGGAGAATTGGGCTCCACGCTGGTGATGACCACGCCCTTCACGCCGTCCTTCAGGTTGAACTGCCGGGCGAGATTGGGCGAGATGGAGGAGAACTCCATGCCCAGCGCCTTTTGCGTCACGCTGCGCGCCGCGCCGCCCTGCGGCTGGCGATTGTCGCCCAGCGAGGCCATGCGCTCGCCGTCCTCAAGCCGGCCGAGCGTCACCTTCAGGTTCTGCTCCTTGCCGCCGCGCATGATGCTCACGTCCACTTCCTTGCCCACGGGCGTGGCGGCCACGATGCGCGGAAGATCGGTGGAATTGCGCACCTCCTGCCCGTCGAAGCGCAGGATCACGTCGCCCGATTGCAGGCCGGCGGGCTTGGCGGGGCCCTTGTCGTCGATGCCGGCGACCAGCGCGCCGCGCGCGCGGCCCAGACCCAGGCTGTCGGCGATCTGCTCGTCCACCTGCTGGATGCGCACGCCCAGCCAGCCGCGCCGCGTCTCGCCATATTGCAGCAGCTGATCGACCAGCGGCTTCACGATGGAGGCGGGCGAGGCGAAGCCGATGCCCACCGAACCGCCCGACGGCGACAGGATCGCCGTGTTCACGCCGATCACTTCCCCTTGCAGGCTGAAGAGCGGACCGCCGGAATTGCCCTTGTTGATGGAGGCGTCGGTCTGCAGGTAATCGTCATAGGGGCCGGAATTGATGTTGCGGTTGCGCGCCGACAGGATGCCGACGGTCACCGTGCCGCCCAGGCCGAAGGGATTGCCCACCGCCATCACCCAGTCGCCGACGCGGATCTTGTCGCTGTCGCCGAATTTCACCGCCTTGAGCGGCTTTTCGGGCTTCACGCGCAGGACCGCGATGTCGACCTTGGAATCGCGGCCGACGACCTCCGCCTTCAGGCGCTGTCCGTCGTTGAAGATGACCGTGATCTCGCTGGCGTCGGCGATGACGTGATTGTTCGTCACGACCACGCCGGCCGCGTCGATCACAAAGCCCGAGCCCAGCGAATTGGAGCGGCGCTGCTGCGGGCCGCCGCGGTCGGCGTCGGGCCCCTGCTGGCGGCGCTTGAAGAATTCTTCGAACAGGTCGTCGAAGGGCGTGCCGCGCGGAAGGTTGGGCATGTTCGGGGCGTTGGGCGCCGCACCGGGGCCTTGGCCGGCGCGCCGCTCGGGCGGCGCCTGCGTGGCGGAAATATTCACCACCGCGTCGCTGACATTGGCGGCGAGATCGGCGAAGGAGTCCGGCGAGCGTCCCTGCGCGAAGGCCGCGCCGGGCGCGAGCGCCGAAAATCCCGGCGCAAGGCTTACGAGGGCGCCGGCGAGAAGAAGGGCTCTGAAAGCCACGCCCTTGGAAGCGGTGCGCATGCGTCTGCGTCTCCTGTTTGACTCGCCGGAGCGATCCCGCGAACCCCTTGATTAAAGACCGAAGGGGCGCGCTTGTCGCCCCCTCGCATGCAATTAAGCCTAAATCGCGACCGGACTGGCGCAAGCCCACGCCGGAAACCCGGCGCAAGGGCCGCGCCAGCCCGACGCGAGGTCAGTTTTGGGCCGGCGCCGGCGCTGCGGGCCGGCGTCCGTCCACCGCGCCGAAGAAGCGGAAGAACTCCGAATTGGGGCTCATCACGAACCGGCTGTCCTTCAGGCTCGCCTCATAAGCCTGCATGGAGCGGTAGAAGGAGAAGAAGTCCGGATCCTTGCCGAAAGCCTCCGCGAAGATCTTGTTGCGGGTCGCGTCGCCTTCGCCTCGGGTCTGGTCGGCCTGGCGCTGCGCTTCGGCGCGCAACACGGTCACGTCGCGGTCGGCGCGCGATTCGATGCGCTGCTTCTGCTCGGCGCCCTGCGCGCGGAACTCGGAGGCCTCGCGCTGACGCTCCGTCTGCATGCGCAAGAACACCTGTTCGGAGATCTGGCGCGGCAGGTCGGCGCGGCGGATGCGCACGTCGATAACCTGCGCGCCGAGCTTGATGGCTTCCGAATTCACCTGATCGCGGATGCGATGCATCAGATTGGCGCGGTCCTCGCGCACAAGCTGCATCATCGTGGCCTCGCCCAGCACGCGGCGCACCGCCGAGTTCAGCACGGAGCCGAGCTGGTTGTTGCCGCCCTGGATGGTGCGCACGGATTGGTAGAAGCGCAGCGAATCGACGATGCGATAGCGCAGGAACGCGTCCACCTCGATGCGGCTGTTGTCGGCCGCCAGAACTTCCTGCTTGGCGGTCTCCAGATCGAGGATGCGATTGTCGAAATAAACGACGTTCTCGACGAAGGGCGCCTTGAAGTGCAGGCCCGGCTTGGTGACGAGGCCGCGCTCGCCCACAGGCTGGCCGAACCGCAGGACGAGCGCCTGTTCGGTCTGGTGCACGGTGAAGACCGAAGCCCCGCCCACGATCACGACGAGGCCGAGGACGATGAGGGCTGCGAAGCCCAGAGCTGACTTTTTCATCGGCGCGCCCCCTGCTGGCTGGTTTGCGGCGCGGGCGGCTGCGGAAGCGTGCGCGACGGCGCGGCCGGCTGTTGCTGAAGCTGATCGAGCGGCTGATAGGGCACGACGCCCTGCCCGCCTTGATCGTCGATGACCTTGTTGGACCCGCCGAGCACGCGCTCCATGGTTTCAAGATACATGCGCTCGCGGGTGACCTGCGGCGCATTGCGATATTGCTCGTAGACCTGCGTGAAGCGCGAGGCCTGACCGCGCGCTTCCGCCACGGTCTGTTCGCGATAGGCTTCCGCCTCCTGCAGGATGCGGGCCGCGGCGCCGCGCGCCTCGGGCACCACGCGATTGGCGTAGGCCTCGGCCTCGTTGCGCATGCGCTCCAGATCCTGCTGGGCGGCGGTGACGTCGCGGAACGCGGAGATCACCTGCTCGGGCGGATCGACCGAGAGCAATTGCACCTGCAGGATCAGAACGCCCGCCTTGTAATCGTTGAGCACCTTTTGCGTCAGCTCCTGCGCCGCCGGCTCGATGACCTTGCGTTCGGCGGTGAGGATGCGCTGAATCTGCGTGCGGCCCACGATCTCGCGCATCACGCTTTCGGACACGGCCTTGATCGTCTCGCGCTGCTCGCGCACGTTGAAGGCGTAATCCTCCGGCCGCGCCGGATCGATCTGGTAGATCACGCGGAACTTCACGTCGGCGATGTTCTCGTCGCCGGTGAGCATCAGGCTTTCTTCGTTGATGTCCTGCTGCGTGGTGACGCCCGGCCTGCGCGCGTCCTCGCGCGTGCGGAAGCCGATGTCCACGCTGTTGCGGTCCGTGACGCGCAATTTGGCGACCGCGCCGATGGGCGAGGGCCAATTGTAATTGAGGCCCGGCGCCGTGCGGTTGGTGAACCGGCCGAACACCGTTTCGATGCCAGCCTCGTTGGGCTGCACGGTGTAGACGCCCGTGGCGCCCCAGGCCAGCACGATCAGCGCGGCGAGCACGCCCAGACCGCCGCCGCCAAAGCCGCCCGGCACCACCTGTTTCAGCCTGTCCTGACTGCGCCGCAGCAATTCCTCAAGGTCCGGCTGGCCGCCGCCGCTTCCGCCGCCGCCGCCGCCCGACGGGGGCTGGCCCCACGGTCCGCCGCCACCTGGCGGCTTCCCCCATGGGCCGCCGCCGCCGCTCTGATTGCTCCAGGGCATGGAAAATCCTTCTGTTCCCCTCCGGGCGCCGCACCGCGGCGCTCCCACAGGAATTAAGCACCCGCCGCCTAGTTTTCAACGTGGGGCAGGATCCGTTCGCCGTCGATAGGCGCGCACGCTGAACGGCGCGTCGTCGCCAGGCCCTGCGGGATGGTCCTCCCGATCCGTCTCCTCCCACAAAAGAGGGTCGATTTCGGGGAAAAACGCGTCTCCCGCAGGCGCAAGATCGACCAGCGTCACGTCGAGCCGGCCGGCGAGGCCGATGGTCTGGGCGTAAAGATCGCCGCCCCCGGCGACGATGATCTCCGAGGCGCCCATGGCCAAGGCCCGCGCGCGCGCGAGCGCAAGCGCGCCGGCGAGGTCATACGCCACGTAGACACCCGGATGTGAAAACCCACGGTCGCGCGTGAGCACGACGGTTTCGCGGCCCGGCAACGGGCGCCCGATGGAGGCGAAGGTCTTGCGTCCCATGAGCAGCGGCTTGCCCATGGTGATCGCCTTGAACCGCTTGAGGTCGCTCGACAGGCGCCACGGCAGGGCGCCCTTGCCGCCGATCACGCGATTGCGCCCCATGGCGACGACGAGCGCGAGCGGCGGGTCTGAGGAAATCGTCGCGCTCACACCGCCACCGGCGCCTTGATGAGCGGATGGGGATCGTAATTCTCGAAGACGATGTCGTCATAGACGAAATCGAACAGCGAGCGGGTCTGCGGATTGAGCTTCAGGCGCGGCAGCGGGCGCGGCTCGCGCGACAATTGCAGGCGCGCCTGGTCGAGATGATTGAGATAGAGATGCGCATCGCCGAACGTGTGCACGAAATCGCCGGCGCGCAAGCCGCAGGCCTGCGCCATGAGATGGGTGAGCAGGGCGTAACTTGCGATGTTGAAAGGCACGCCGAGGAAACAATCGGCGGAGCGCTGATAGAGCTGGCACGACAATGCGCCGTCGGCGACCCAGAACTGGAACAGGCAATGGCAGGGGGCCAGCGCCATCTTGTCGAGATCGCCCACATTCCACGCCGACAGCAGGAGGCGGCGCGAGTCCGGATTGCGCCGGATCTCCTCGATGAGGCTGGCGAGCTGATCATGGACGCGCCCGTCCGCGCCTTCCCAGGATCGCCATTGCTTGCCGTAGACGGGACCAAGCTCGCCGCGCTCGTCGGCCCATTCGTCCCAGATGGAGACGCCATTGTCCTTCAGGTAACGGATGTTGGTGTCGCCCGCGATGAACCACAGCAATTCATGCACGATGGATTTCAGATGCAGCTTCTTCGTGGTGACGAGGGGAAAGCCTTCGCTGAGATCGAAGCGCATCTGATGGCCGAAGACCGACAGGACGCCCGTGCCCGTGCGGTCGGGCTTGCGCACGCCTTCGGCGAGGATGCGGCGGAGCAGGTCGTGATATTGGCGCATGAACGGGCCCGGATGAACGGCGTGGCCGCCGCGTTGGAACAGCCCCCTATCTAGCGCGATTCCCGGCTTTGCGTCCCCCCAGCCTTCCCCGAGCGTCCCCAGACGGTGCCCCAGACGGCTCCCTTCGCCATCCCCGGCGCGAAATCGTGCGAACCTTGGCTATTGCGGCGTTGCGCCGCCCCGCCGAAGACGTAAACTCCTGCTTACAATGCCGGCGGCGGGGGGGCGTCCATGGAGGCGTCATGCTCAAAATATCATTCGACCGCGGAGACTGGATTCTCGTGTGCGACGGGGCGCGCGCCCTGATTTTGGAGAATGTCGGGGACGAGAAATTCCCCAATCTGCGCACGCGCGAGGCGATCGAGGAGCCCCATGAACGCACGCGCCTGCAGGGCGCCGACGCGCCGGGCCGGGTCCATGCCTCGGTGGGCGCGGCGCGCAGCGCGGTCGAGCAGACGGACTGGAAGGGCCAGGCGGAGATCGCCTTTCTCGAGGCCCTGCTGGAGCGGCTCGAACATGAGCCCGCCCCCATTCCCCGCCTGCATGTGGTCGCCCCGCCCAAGGCGCTCGGCGTGCTGCGGCAGGCCTATGGGCACCGCGTGAAAAGCGTGCTGGGCGCCGAGATCGCCAAGGACCTCACCGGCATGCCCGTGCATGAGATCGAGCGCATGCTGACGGGCGGCGCGCCGGGAACGGGCTGACCTCAGCGCAGCGCGCTGATCGCGACGAGCCCGGTCCAGCCGACGAAATTATAAATCGCATGCGCCCATGCGCTCGCCTGCGCGGAGCCCGTGCGGGCGCGCAGCAGGGTGAGGGCGAGACCGGGAACGAAAACCGCCAGCGGATAAAGGCCCGTCCCGTCCCAATGGGCGAGCGCGAAGGCGCCCGCGCAGACGAGCGTCGCGGCGAGGCCCGGAAGAGCCGCGCGCAAAATGCCGAAGAGCCAGCCGCGGAAAAACAATTCCTCCGCCAGCGGCGCGAGGACGACCACCGCCAGAAAGGACAGCGCCAGCGAGGCGGGATCGAGCGGGATGAACAGCGACAGCGCGTAATCGGGCGCAAGCCAGCGCACGAGCGTCGTGGCGGCCGCGTGATAGAGGGCCATGGGGGCGAGCCACCACAGATGACGGGCGCGCAAGGGCGGAACGCCGCGCCACGCCAGCATCGCCGCGCCGG
>CAIXDD010000298.1 GCA_903918155.1 uncultured Hyphomicrobiales bacterium | reverse complement strand
GGTTTCGCAACGCGGGCCGCGGCGCAGGCGCCGGCGGCGGGCAGGGCGGCTGGCGCACTTTCGAATTCGATATGGGCGGCATGGGCGGCGGCGGCGCCGGTCCCGGCATGGGCGGACGCGCCGGCTTCGACGCGGGCGATATTTTCGCGGACCTGTTCGGCGGCCGCCGCCAGCGCGCGCAAGGCGCGCCGGCGCAGGGCGAGGACATCGCCGCCACCGTCTCCGTGCCGCTCCAGCGCGCGGCCAAGGGCGGGGAGGCGCGCGTCACTTTGCCCACCGGGCGCACGCTCGACGTGAAGATTCCGGCCGGCGTCGAGTCCGGCCAGCAGATCCGCCTGCGCGGGCAGGGCCATCCCGCGCCTGCGGGCGGCAGGCAGGGCGACGTCATCCTCACGGTGGAGATCGCGCCGCATCCGCTGTTCAAGGTGGACGGGCGTGACCTGCGCCTCGACCTGCCCGTGACGATCTACGAGGCCGCGCTCGGCGGCGCGGTGCAGGCGCCCACGCTCGACGGATTCGTGGAGATGTCGATTCCGCCGGGCTCCGCCGGCAAGACCCTGCGCCTGCGCGGCAAGGGCCTGCCGCAGGTCGGCAAGAAACCCGCCGGCGACCTGTTCGTCACCCCGCGCGTCGCCCTGCCGGACGTGATCGACCCCGACTTCGAGGCCCTGATGCGCCGCTGGCGCGCCGAACGTCCCTACGATCCGCGCAAGGGCCTGTGAGCGCGCGTTCGGCTGCGCTCCTAAGCCGCATGCTCTCCCAAACGCTTTTCAAAGCCGCGCTCATGCGCGCCTATTCCAACTGTGCGTCCGGCGGGCTAGAAGCGCAGGAGACACATCACGCGGGAACGAGATGAAACAGCGCAAGATTCTCATCAATGGCGCGGGGCTTGGCGGACTGGCTGCGGCATGTTGCCTGATGAAGGCCGGCCACGAGGTCGAAGTCTACGAACAGGCCGCGCAATTGGGCGAAGTGGGCGCCGGCGTCCAGATCAGCGCCAATGCGCAACATGTGCTGCGCGATCTGGGACTGGGGCCCGACATCGACCGCATCGGCGTGCGCCCCGAGGCCTATGTGTTCCGCCTGCATGACACGGGCGAAGAGATCCAGCGCTTTCCGCTCGCAGCCGAGCATGAGCGCATCAACGGCGCGCCCTATACGCAATTGCATCGCGCGGATTTCCATGAAGCGCTGGCGCGCAAGGCGCAGGAGATGCGCCCCGACGTCGTGCGGCTCAACAAGCGCGCGACGCGCTATGTGGAGAACGACCAAGGGGTGGAGCTGTGCTTCGCCGACGGCTCCAGCGCGCGCGGCGACGTGCTCGTGGGCGCCGATGGCGTGCGCTCCGTCGTGCGCGCGCAAATGTCGGGCGGCTCCAATCCCGTCTATACGGGCGACGCCGCATGGCGCCTCGTGATCCCGACCGAAAAATTGCCGGCGGGCCTGCTCGAACATGTGATGTCCGTGTTCATGGGGCCGGGCGGCCATGTCGTGTGTTATTATCTGCGGGCGGGCAAGCTGCTCAATTTCGTCGGCCTCGTGGAGACCGACGACGTGGCCGAAGAATCCTGGACGATGAAACGTCCGTGGGAGCAGCTGAAGGCCGATTACGCGGGCTGGCATCCCATCATCCAGACGATCATCGACACGGCCGAAAAGGATCAGTGCTATCGCTGGTCGCTGTTCAACCGCGACCCCTTGATGGACTGGAGCACGCAACGCGTGACGCTGCTGGGCGATTCCTGCCACGCCACATTGCCCTATCTCGCGCAGGGCGCGGTCATGGCGATCGAGGACGGCGCGGTGCTTGCGCGCGCGCTCGCCATGAGCGACTCCGACGCGGAGGCGCTCGACATCTATCAGCGCAACCGCATCGAGCGCACGGCGCGCATCGTGCGTCAGTCCACCGCCAACCGCACGCTGTTCCACCTGCACAGCGAGGCGGAGATCCGCGCGGCCTTCGCCAAGCGCGACGAAGGCGCGGACCGCAACAAATGGCTCTATTCCTATAATCCGCTCACGGTGGATCTCGTCTGAGGCTCACGGCCCGGGCAGGAAATAGGCGACGAGGGCGAGCGCGCCCAAAGCGGCGCCCGTCGCGAAACTGACCAGCGCGACGAGCAGGACCGTGAGGGGCGCGGGCGCAAAAGAATGCGCAAGCGGATTCAAAAGGGGATCCGACATCGGATCCGCCAGCGGCTGATCGAACCGCAGCGGCTCAAGCGTTCCCGCAGCGCGATCCGCGGAAATCTGTCGCGCGGAAATTTCTTGCGCGAAAATATCTTGCGCTGAAATATCTTGCGCGAAAGCGGCGCGCAGCGCGGAGTCATGGCGCCGCCAGGCCGCCAGTTTCAGCGCGAGATCGGGCTCCTCGCGCAAGGCGCGCTCCACGCGCGCGCGCTGCCGGGCGTCGCATTCTCCATCCAGCCAGACGGACAGGTCGAGCTGCGCGCGCGCTTCCCGCGCGGCCGGGTCTTCGCGCCGTTCTTCGCGCGGCTCCTCGCTCATCGCACGAGCCGCAGCCGGGGGCGGCGGGCGGGGTCGCGTTCGGGCGTGCGCAGACGCAGGGCGAGGCCTGCGCGCGCGCGCGCCAGCGCTGCGGCGAAATCCGCCCGGCTCACGTCGAGCGCGGCGGCGGCGTCCTGATAGGCGAGCCCTTCCACGGCGACGAGCAGAAGCGCGATCCGCTCCAGCGGCGGCAGGCTGGCCGCCGCCGCGCGCACGGCGCTGGCGCCCCGCATGGGAGCCCCCGGGGCCTGAGATCG
>CAIXDD010000297.1 GCA_903918155.1 uncultured Hyphomicrobiales bacterium | reverse complement strand
GCGCAAAACCCGTATATCTTTCCCGACGATCGGCTCATGAAGACGTTATTCACGATCAATCCGCTCTCGCAGCTCATCCAGCGAGGTCTCACGCGAGAATGGACCCGCGTGAAAACCCGACGTTAGGCGCCGATCATTCGGTGAGCATCCGCTTCAAGAGTTCGAGCTCTTCAGACAAGACGCCGTCAGTTTTCGAAAGGTTCTCGATCTTTCTGACGGCGTGCAGCACCGTTGTGTGATCGCGGCCGCCAAAGCGCCGGCCAATTTCGGGAAGAGAACGAAGGGTCAGAACTTTCGCCAAATACATCGCGATTTGTCTTGGCCGAACGACCGTCGCGGTCCGTCGCGACGAGAGGATGTCAGGCCTAGAAATGCTGTAGTGATTGGCCACCAGTTTCTGAATGTCTTCGATCTTGACCCGCTTGGGCTCGCGAAGCTTGATGAGGTCGCGAATCGCCGTTTCCGCCATTTCAACGGTCAATGCCGCGCCTGCGAGGGTGGAATGCGCCAGCAATCGATTCACGGCGCCATCAAGATCCCGGCCATTCGTCTGAATGACGTTCGCAATGTAGCGAATGACGATCGCCGGCACGTCGAAACCGGGCTGCAGAGCTTTCGCAGCGAGAACCCTCGCCTCGACGACTTTCACCCGCAGCGCTTCGTCGAATCCGCCGATCTCCACGCATAGCCCGCCCGAAAGGCGAGAGCGCACGCGTTCGTCGAGACTTTCAAGTTCGGATGGCGGCCGATCTGCGGCGATCACCACTTGCTTGCCCGCGTCGATCAGAGCGTTCAGCGTGTGGCAGAATTCCTGCGGAATCGATTTCCCGCGCAAGAATTGCACGTCGTCGATAAAGAGCTTGTCGATAGAGCGAAGGCGCTCCTTATAGGCGACGGCGGTATGCGCGCGCAGCGCGGAGACGAAGCCGTACATGAACCTTTCAGCGGTCAAGTAGAGCGTGCGCTGGCCGCTCTGCGCAGCATGATTCGCGATCGCCTGGACGAGGTGCGTTTTACCCATCCCAACGCCCGCATGTATGTAAAGCGGATTATAGACCGCGGGCTCCCCGGGGCCTGCATTTGCGATCCTGAGAGCCGCCGCATGAGCAAGCCGGTTCGACTCGCCCACGAGAAACGAGTCAAACGAGAACCGCTTATCAAGCGGTGCGCCGGTTATCTGCGAATCTGAGGAAACCGCTTCGCGCGTGGGACCGGGATTGACGCTCCGCTTCGAGTAGGCGGCGTCGGCATTTTGCGCAGAGAAACCGTTTGAGCCGTCAAGCGAGCCGGCGGCCGGTGACGTTGAGGCAGGTGTAGAGAAGACGCGTCTGCTGCTTGTCCGCACGTCAATGATCAGCCCCGCCAACCCCGGAAATTCCGAGCCGACAATGCCCATGATCCGCTCGTGATAATGGGACTGAATCCAGCTTTTTAGAAACTTCGTGGGAACGGAACAATATGCGATCTCGCCATTGATTTTGTCCAGCTCAAGACGTGCGAACCAGGAATTATAGACATCGTCACCGAATTCAGCGCGCAGACGCTGGCAAACGCGAGCCCATGATGAGCTGTCGTTGCTTTCGGTTGCAGGAGCGACGTGATCGGTCGCGTTGCGTGCAGAATTCATCTTCAATTCCAAATTTTGAAAAAAGCGTCCGGAGGTCATGCGACAAGGACCCGCCTTGTCGCACACGCACCCGCATCATGTTCTCATCGCGCCGCGGGACTATCGGTGCGGAGGTTGCGGCCCGGACTTGTGGAGAGACGTAACGAAAGACTGGCCGACAAATCTCTCAAAAGAGTATCGCATCATCAGATTGCCCCCTTGCTACAAAGTGACCTTTGCAGCACAGCCGCTTTCGCTACTAAAACTGAAATGCGCCTGATCCATGCCAAGCGCCCCCTCGATCAATTTGCGTCCGAAACCACGCCTCAACTTTCCGTTCTCGCGCGGCGTTTGAGCGGTGGCCGGTTCAAACTGATCTGAAGGGAGATTACATGGGGCTCTGTCATACGCAACATCATACGCGGCGCCGTTTGTCCGCGAAGTCGCTGCAGTGTCGCCACTTACGGATTGACGTTCATAACCGACTGATTCTTTCGCCAGTGACATGCTCGCAATCACATTCGCTTCATTGGCCGAGCGAGCCGAATGTCACCGCAGGCTTCACGAATGGGGCGCGTGCGTTTCTCGTTCGAGCATGCTTCGCCGGTTTAGCCACCAAGCTGCTGAATCGTATTTAACTTATCTGCGCACTCACGTGGACGACGCGCTGAAAGCAAAAAGGCCCGAGACGATGTCTCGGGCCTTTTTTGATGGATGAAAAAAACGTTCAGCCAGCGAGAGATTTCACCCGCTTCGTTAGGCGAGCGATGCGACGTGACGCGGTGTTCTTGTGCACGATGCCCTTCTGAGCCGCGCGCATGACGATGGGTTCCGCGCTGGCCAATGCGGTCTTGGCGGCGGCTCCATCGCCGGACGTCAGCGCTTCCTCGACCTTCCGGAGGAAAGTGCGCATCTGGCTGCGACGCGAACGGTTGACGGCGGTCCGGCGAGCGATTTTCCGGACGGCTTTTTTTGCTGAGGCTGTATTCGCCATTTCTAAACCTCGTTTAATGCGGCGGTTACGCAGCCGCAAACAGGAAGGCGCCCCCTTTCAGGGGCGCTAATTTGACGCTCTTCTTAGGGGGCGAAAACCGCTTCGTCAACCAGCAAGGCTCACAGGCCGTCGAAAAGGGCTGTCGAGAGATAACGCTCCGCAAAAGAAGGAATGATGACGACAATATTGCTATTGGCCATCTCCTTGCGGCTTCCCAGCTCCACGGCGGCCGCGATCGCCGCTCCGGAGGAAATGCCGACCGGTATGCCCTCGATCCGCGCCAAAAGCCGCGCCATTTCGAAGGCGGTCTGGTTGCCCACCGTGATCACTTCATCGATGATCGAACGATCGAGAATGGGGGGAACGAAGCCCGCCCCAATGCCCTGGATTTTATGTGGCCCAGGCTGGCCGCCGGAGAGAACCGGAGAATCCTCGGGCTCAACCGCCACCATTTTCACTTTGCCGGATTTTTTCTTGAGGACTTCGCCAACGCCCGTAATGGTGCCGCCGGTGCCCACGCCGGACACGACGACGTCGACTTGACCTTGCGTGTCCGCCCAGATCTCCTCCGCCGTCGTGCGCCGATGAATGTCGGGATTGGCCGGGTTCTCGAATTGCTGAGGCATGATGGCG
Source organism: uncultured Hyphomicrobiales bacterium (assembly GCA_903918155.1). GTDB lineage: Bacteria > Pseudomonadota > Alphaproteobacteria > Rhizobiales > Beijerinckiaceae > Terripilifer. Next base: position 6,127 of record CAIXDD010000297.1, on the reverse strand, counting down.
CCGGGCGTTTCGGCCACGATCTCTTGGGCCTTGGCGATCGCGCCCTTCATGCCCAACGCCGCCGGCGTCAGGACCAGTTCCGCGCCCAAAAGAAGCAGCATCTTGCGCCGTTCAAGCGACATGGATTCCGGCATGACCAAGGTCAACCGATAACCTCGCGCTGCGGCGACGAAAGCCAAGGCTATCCCGGTATTGCCGGAGGTAGGCTCCACAAGCATGGTCTTGTCTGGGCTGATCTTGCCTGCCGCCTCGAGGCTGTCGATCATATTCACCCCGATCCGGTCCTTGACGCTGGACAGGGGATTAAAAAACTCAAGCTTAGCAAGTATTTGGGCGCCGACGCCCAGTTCCCGCCGAAGCCGGTTCAGCCGAACGAGCGGCGTGTTTCCAATCGTTTGGGTGATCGAGTCATAAATGAGACCGCGGCCGATTTGCTGAGACGTCATAGGCTGTCTCCTTTTACGCATGCGGGAGGAGCTAATAACCTTTATATATCGCACTCAGATCGTGAAATCGACCATGTTGTCGGCGCTCCCGAAGACGCCATGCATTTCAGCTTTGCCGCAAAGGTCGGCGACGGTGGTCGCGCCCAGGGAGCGGATGAGCTCCTGGCTGGCGTTCGCCACGACGGGATTCACGACCTCCTTGAGGAGCCGGGAATCCAAAAAACCTTCTGTCGATGCGTCTTCAGCGGAAATCGCCGTTTTGACGATCTCCGCGATCGTTATGCGTCTGCGTTCGCGCGCGAGTTCATAGCCGCCGCGCGGCCCGCGCACCCCTTTCAGGATTCCGCCGCGAACGAAAGCCTGCAGAAGGGGTTCAAGATGCCTGGGAGGAAGCCCATGTCTCGCAGCGAGAGCCTTGGCGGCGACGGGGGTGGGTCGCGCATGAATCGCAATGTCCACCACGGCGGCGATCCCCAACAACGCCTTTCTTGACAAAAACATCATGCGCCCCGCTCCTCCAAAGAAACGCCTGTGGAGCCAAATCCGCCGATGAAACGGTCTGTCGGCTGCAAATCCGAGACAAGTTCGAAGCTCGCAAGAATAATCGGACTGATGATCAATTGCGCGATCCGATCTCCCCGCCGGATCACGAATTCCTCGTCGCCCAGATTGATGAGCAAAACGCCCACTTCGCCGCGGTAATCACTGTCGATCGTCCCGGGCGAGTTGAGCACCATGATGCCCGCCTTCAGCGCCAGTCCGGAGCGGGATCTCACCTGACCCTCAAAGCCGTCGGGCAGGCAGATGCAGAGTCCCGTCGGCACCAGCTGGCGTCGCCCCGGCGCAAGAATGATCGGCTCGTTTTCAGGTATGGCGGCCTGGAGATCCAGCCCCGCCGCTTTCTCTGAATGACGTTTGGGAAGGCCGAGCGCGCGGGCATGCGGCAGTAATACAGCTGGAACGATCATCCGCGTTTCTCGATCAAAGCTTTTACGCAACGCTCAATCAGCCTGCGCGCGACATCCGTTTTCGACGACTTGGCCCAGGATTCAACGCCATGGGCGCTTAAAAAATGGACCGTGTTCTCGTCGCCGCCCATCACGTTCGTTCCTTCGCTGACGTCATTGGCCACGATGAAATCGCAGCCCTTCTTTGCGAGTTTCGAGGCCGCGTGCTTCAACAGATCGTCGGTTTCAGCCGCGAAGCCGACGACCAGTCCGGGCCGCGCGTCGCTACGCGATATTTCCGCCAGAATGTCAGGGTTCTCTGTCAACACGAGTTCTGGCGCGCTGGCCGCCGTTTTCTTCAGCTTACCCGTGATGGCGCGCTTGGGTCTCCAGTCAGCCACCGCCGCCGTTGCGATAAAGATGTCCGCCGGAAGCGCGCTGAAGGCCGCTTCGCGCATTTCCAAAGCTGTCGTGACCGGCACGACGTCTATATTCGCGGGAGCGGCGAGATTTGTGGGTCCCGAAATGAGAGTCACGCGAGCGCCCGCTGCATGGGCGGCTTCAGCGATGGCGTATCCCTGCTTTCCTGACGAACGATTTGCGATGTAGCGCACACTGTCGATAGGCTCGTGCGTAGGACCTGCGGTCACCACCACATGTTTTCCCTTCAATAGTCCTGTCGCCATCGTCATCGGCGCGCCGCCGATCAAACGTTCGGCCGCAGAAAGGATGTCCGGGATTTCGGCGAGCCGGCCACAGCCATATTCTCCGCACGCCATCTCGCCTTCAACGGGATGGACGATCGAAACGCCATCGCCCCGCAAAGCGACGACATTCCTTTTCGTGGCGGGATGCTCCCACATCTTGACGTTCATGGAGGGCGCCAAAAGGATCGGCTTATCGGTCGCGAGCAAAACCGTTGACGCAAGGTCATCCGCCTGCCCGGTCGCCATTTTCGCCATCAGGTCCGCAGTGGCGGGGACGACGAGAAGGAGATCGGCCTCTCTGGAGAGCCTGATATGTCCGATCTCCGCTTCGTCGGTGAGGGAAAACAGGTCTGTATAGACCTTTTCGCCTGAAAGGCTCGACGCCGAAAGCGGCGTGACGAATTGCGTCGCGGCGTGAGTGAGAATCACGCGCACCCCCGCGCCCTGCGCCCGCAGGCGCCGGATCAGCTCCAGCGCCTTGTAGGCGGCGATCCCGCCGCCGACGATCAACAGGATATTCTTATGATGGAGCATGCCAAGAGCTCGCGATGATCTTGAGCGAATTTAGCGCAAGGCGATGTTCAGCGCCAACAAGCCGGCGATGAACCAAAGCGCGAGAACGACGCCGCGTTGCGCGATGCGGGGCGGCGCGACGACGTCGCCTTCCCGCGGCTCTCGGTCAGTGCGGTTCAAGCTGTTTTCAATGAGGCCGGGAAGCGCCGGAAGCAATTTCCGGAGCGCGGCCGCAACCTGTTTCATATCGGTCACGGTCGCCGCCGGCCCAAGGTTCCGCCTCACCCATTCTCCGACCACCGGCTCCGCAGTCGACCAGAGATCCAGCCGCGGATCGAGCGATCTCGCCACGCCCTCCACCACGACCATGGTTTTCTGAAGAAGAACCAATTCGGTTCTTGTCCTCATGTCGAAAAGAGCCGTGACTTCGAAAAGCAGCGCAAGCAGCTTGGCCATAGAGATTTGGTCCGCCGTCCGCGAATGGATCGGCTCTCCGATCGCGCGGATGGCCTGGGCGAAATCTTCGACCGCGTGGATGCGGGGAACATAACCCGCCTCGAAATGGACCTCAGCGACCCGGCGGTAATCCCGCGTGATGAAACCGTAGAGGATTTCCGCGAGGAAGCGGCGCTCCTTCTCCCCAAGGCGTCCGGTGATTCCGAAATCCACGGCGACCAACCGGCCTTCCGCGTCAACGAACAGATTGCCTTGGTGCATGTCGGCATGAAAGAAGCCGTCTCGCATCGCATGGCGCAGGAAGGACTGAACCACATTTCTGGCGAGGGCTGGCAGGTCGACGTCCAGCCGGCGCAGACGATCGAGGTCGGAGAGACTTGTTCCGTAGATCCATTCGGTCACGAGAACGTTCTTGGACGTTAGGTCCCACTCGACCTCCGGCACCCTGAACATCGGATCAAGATCCGTATTCTCGGCGAATTCGGACGCTGCGGCCGCCTCGATGCGAAAATCCATCTCCAGTCTGACGGAACGCGCCAAAGTGTCGACGACGTCGACCATTCTGAGGCGTCGGGCTTCCGCCGAATAGCGTTCCGCGAACTTGGCGGCGCGGAGCATGTCCTCCACATCTCGCCGGAACCGCCGTTCGACCCCCGGGCGCAGAACTTTAACGGCGACCTCTCGTGAGCCCTTGGCGTCCGAGACCCGCGCTTTGTGGACCTGCGCGATCGAGGCGGCGGCTACAGGGGCGCCAAATTCCGCGAAGATCTCGTTGATGGGCGCTCCCAAATCCGTTTCGATGATCTCCACGGCCTTGGATTGCGGGAAAGGCGAAAGCCTGTCCTGCAGCTCGCTCAATTCTTCCGCCGCGCGAGGGCCCACAATGTCCGGGCGCGTGGCGAGAAACTGGCCGAGTTTGATATAAGACGGGCCGAGTTTCTCCATCGCCTTGGCGAGACGATTTCGATTGTGTTTGGCTCCTCGACGAACCAGCCGCTTCGCAAGCGCAAGCGGCAAACGTGCGGACGGCGGAAGGCCTAACGGATCCACATCAGTGAAGACGCCTTCACGCGCGAGAACCCAGGAAGCATGAATAAGACGAATGAAAGAGCCAACTGACATCTTTTGATCTCAGAGCTTCCAGCCTGAATGAATGGCGACGATCCCGCCGCTCAATTTGGTGAACGACGTCCGAGCAAAACCAGCGTCGCCGATAAGTTGCCTGAATGTTTCCGCGCTAGGGAATTGGGCGATGGATTCAACCAGATACCGATAAGACGAGGCGTCGCCCGCGATCATGCCGCCGAGGCTGGGAATCAAGGAAAAGGAATAGGCCTTGTAGATTGATTCCAGCACGGGCACGTCCACATGCGAGAACTCAAGACACATAAAACGGCCGCCCCGCTTCAGCACGCGGAAGGCCTCCCGGAGAGCGAGTTCGCGCCGCGGAACGTTCCTGATGCCGAATGCGATCGTATAGCCGTCGAAACTATTGTCCTCGAACGGGAGGTTTTCCGCGTTCGCCTGCCGGAAGGAAACCTGCCCCAGCATGTTTTGGGTCGCGGCTCTTTCCTCGCCGACATCCAGCATGGATTGGTTGATGTCTGAAACGATCACGCGCGAGTCGAGCCCCGCCGCTTTTACGATTTTGAAGGCGACGTCGCCGGTGCCGCCCGCCATATCGAGGTGACGCCAGTGTCCGGACGGATGCAGCTCCTGTACGAGCACGTCTTTCCAGATCCGATGCTGTCCGAGGGACATGACATCGTTCATCACGTCATATTTGGCGGCGACGGAATGGAAAACGTCATCCACGAGGCCCTGCTTTTCAGGCAGCGGGACCTTGCTGAAGCCGAAATCTATTTCGGACTGTTCTTGCTTAGAGAATGACGCTGACGACATGCCGAGCTCCTGAGAGCGCGAACATAGCGTCTGCCGCCCCTTCTGGCTATGTAGACATGGGCGGCGCGGAGGACTCGGATGCCGGAATTGCCAGAGGTTGAAACGGTCCGAAGAGGCTTGGAGCCTTTTTTGGTAGGCAGGACCATCAGCAAGGTCGAACAGCGGAGGCGGGATCTGAGATTCCCGTTTCCGGAGCGTTTCGCCGCGCGACTGGAAGGCCGGAAAATAGACGCCGTGGGGCGACGCGCCAAATATCTCCTCCTCGACCTTGACAATGGTGCGGTGCTTGTCATGCATCTGGGCATGAGCGGCTCCTTCCGGATCGCGGGCCCTGCGGAGCAGGCTCCCGGACGGTTTCATCACGCCCGGTCGCGAAACGCGGCCCACGATCACGTCGTCTTTCACCTCACGGGAGGGACGAGCGTCACATATAACGATCCGCGGCGCTTCGGTTTCATGGACTTGACCATGCGCAGCCAGCTTTCGGAAAACCGGTTCCTTCGCGACTTGGGGATCGAGCCCGTCGGCAATGAATTGACGCCTGAGGCCGTCGCGCGGATGTGCGCCCAGACGCGCTTAAATCTGAAATCATTTCTCTTGGATCAGTCGAAAATAGCCGGGCTTGGCAACATCTATGTCTGCGAAGCCCTTCACCGGTCCGGCTTGTCGCCGGATCGGATCGCAAGCACGCTCGTATCGGCGACAGGGCGGCCCAGCGCCAAACTTGTCCGCCTGTGCGACGAAATCCGGAACGTGCTGGGAGAGGCGATTTCCGCTGGCGGTTCGTCGCTGAGAGATCATCAGCAGGTCGATGGCGCCCTGGGCTATTTTCAGCACACGTTCAAGGTCTATGACCGCGAAGGCCAGCCCTGTTCGGAGCCGTCTTGCAGAGGCGTCGTCGAGCGGCGGGTTCATTCCGGCCGCTCGACGTTTTATTGCGCGAAGTGCCAAAGATAGCTCAGGAGGCGCCCTGATCCTTCGCGCGCTCCGCCCGCTTGCGATCATTGGGATCCAGCACGGCCTTCCTGAGCCGGATCGACTTGGGGGTCACCTCGACGAATTCGTCGTCCTCGATATACGCCAGCGCCTTTTCCAACGTCATCTTGATCGGGGGCGTCAGCCGAACCGCTTCATCCTTGCCGGCGGCGCGGACGTT
>CAIXDD010000296.1 GCA_903918155.1 uncultured Hyphomicrobiales bacterium | reverse complement strand
GCGATAATTCGCCGAGCGCACCTTGGACGTGTCGAGCCAGGGCAGGAAGGCGAGCACCGCGATCGCGCCGAACATGGCGAGCACGCCGCCGAGCTTCGAGGGGATCGCGCGCAGGATCGCGTAGAACGGCAGGAAGTACCACTCCGGCACGATATGCGCGGGCGTCACCATCGGGTTGGCGCGCTCGTAGTTGATCGCGTGGCCGAGGAAGTCGGGTGCGTAGAACACGAAGAGCATGAAGAAGATCAGGAACACGACCACGGCGAAGGAATCCTTCACCGTCGCGAAGGGCGTGAAGGGCAGGGTGTCGCGCTGGACGTTCTTGACGTCGACGCCGGCAGGATTGTTCTGGCCGACCACATGCAGCGCCCACACATGCAGGACCACGACGCCCACGAGCATGAAGGGCAGCAGGTAATGCAGCGCGAAGAAGCGATTGAGCGTCGGATTGTCGACCGAATAACCGCCCCACAGCCAGGTGGTGATCGCCTCGCCGACCAGCGGAATGGCGGAGAAGAGATTGGTGATGACCGTCGCGCCCCAGAAGCTCATCTGGCCCCACGGCAGCACATAGCCCATGAAGGCGGTCGCCATCATGATGAGGAAGATCACGACGCCCAGGATCCACAGGACTTCGCGGGGCGCCTTATAGGAGCCGTAATAGAGACCGCGGAACATGTGGATATAGACGGCCACGAAGAACATCGAGGCGCCGTTGGCGTGCGAATAGCGCAGGAACCAGCCCCAGTTCACGTCGCGCATGATCTGCTCGACGGACAGGAAGGCGTAATCCACATGCGGCGTGTAATGCATCGCCAGCACGATGCCGGTGATGATCTGCGCGCCGAGCATGAAGCTCAGGATCGCCCCGAAGGTCCACATGTAATTGAGGTTGCGGGGCGTCGGATAGGAAACGAACGACCCATGCATGAGGCCCATGATCGGAAGCCGGCTCTCAAGCCAGCGGCCGACGGCGCTCTGGGGTACGAAGGTGGAAGGTCCGCTCATGTCACGTTCTCATCTGAAGCGTGGTGCGTGAAAGGCGACGCAAGGCGTCAGCCGATCCGCAGCTTGGTGTCGGAAACGAATTCATAGGTCGGCACGGCGAGGTTCAGCGGCGCAGGGCCCTTACGGATGCGTCCCGAGGTGTCGTAGTGCGACCCGTGGCAGGGGCAGAACCAGCCGTCATATTCGCCGCGCGCGCCCGGCGCGCCCAGCGGCACGCAGCCCAGATGGGTGCACACGCCCACGACCACGAGCCATTCCGGCTTTTTCACGCGGGCCGCGTCGGCCTGCGGATCGGGCAATTGGGCGAGCGGCGCGGCCACGGCCTCGTCGATCTCCTTCTTCGTGCGGTTACGCACGAACACCGGCTTGCCGCGCCATTTCACGGTGAGGCTGCCGCCCTCGGGAATGGCCGAGACGTCGACCTCCGTGGAAGCGAGCGCCAGCGTCGAGGCGTCTGGATTCATCTGGCTGATCAAGGGCCAGGCGACGGCGCCTGCGCCCACGGCCGCAGCCGCGCCAGTGGCGATGAAAAGCATGTCCCTGCGGGTCGGTTCGACCGTCGATGGATTGGCCACTCTGTTCCCCCATCCGTTTGCCCCGCACGGTCCCGCCCGGATGCTGGACGGGAGCGACGCGCGACGCGCGCCGGTCGGGCCGTAGTGACATAGAACCCGGCGAGGGACAGGTGAATGCGACGGATCGCCACCGGCCCCGACGGCTGCGCGACCGCCTCGCGGCGACCCCGGATAGCCCTTAAGATTGAGCGCGGGCTATTTCGCACCCTTCGACACGCTTGTCCATAGCTCCGCCGCGCCTTTGAACCGACAATTGGGCTATGAGGGAGACAGGAAAATCCCGCGACTCCAGACGCCCGGACCGCCGCCTATGCCCGACATCCCCGCCCCGGACCTCACGCTGGCCCTGTTCCAGCCCGACATTCCGCAGAACGCGGGCACGATGCTGCGCGCCTGCGCCTGTCTGGGCCTCGACGCGGCGATCGTCCAGCCCGCCGGCTTTCCCGTCTCCGATCGCCATTTCCGCCGCGCGGGCATGGATTATCTGGACCTCGTGCCCATCGCGCGCCATGCCTCCTGGGCCGCCTTCGAGGCCTGGCGGGCGCAATCGGGCCGCAGGCTCGTGCTGCTGACCACGCGCGGCGCGACGTCGCACGCCGCTTTCGCATTCGCGCCCGGCGACATTCTGATGGTGGGGCGCGAATCGGCGGGCGCGCCGGAGGAGGTCCATGCGGCCGCCGACGCGCGCGTGACGATTCCCATGCGCGCGGGCGCCCGCTCCCTCAATGTGGCGGTGGCTGCGGCCATCGTGATGGGGGAGGCGCTGCGCCAGATCCGCTGGGCCGACGCGAAGGGCTAGCGGCGCGGGAAGGGCTAGCGGCGCGGCAAGGGCTAGCGGCGCGGCAAGGGCTAGCGGCGCGGCAAGGGCTAACGGCGCGGATTGAGCGGCGGCTTGGGTTTGGGCGGCGGCATGAGGCGGATCTCGCAGCTTCCCTTCACGGGAATCCTGAGCTTAACCACAATGCCCGGCTTGTAATAATGGCAGATGCGGTTCCAGCGGTCCGTGGAGACGTTCGAGCCGATCAGGAGGCCTTGTCCCGTCAGGAACAATTGCAAATGCACGGCCCCCACGATCCAGGCGAAGATCAAGGTGAAAATGCCTGATGCGGAACCCATCGCCTGCCGCCGCGACCATCGCCGGAACAATAACCGCCGCAGCTTAGTCTTGGCTTGTTGAAAATTGTTTAAATCGCGACCCGGAGGCTCGCCGCCCGGCGCCGGCGGCCAAAAGTCACGCCTTGCCGAATGTGAAAAGCTTGTGGGCGAGAAAGCTCCACACAAGGACGGCGCCGGTGGTGAGGACCTGCGCCGGCAGATAATGCAGGCCCAGGACGTCGTGCAGCAGGCTCATGCTGGCGAAGGTCATCAGAAAGCCCACGCCGGCGACCAGCGTGAACCGCCAGCCCGCCTCCCCATGCGGACGATCCGACGCATAGGTATGGCGCCGGTTGAGCGCGTAGGAGACGAGCCCGCCCGCCACATAGCCCGCCAGCGTCGCGGGAGCCGGCGCCACGCCGCCCGCCTCCACCAGCCCGATCAGCACGCCGAAATGGGCGACGGCGGCGGCCAGACCGACGGCCACGAAAATAAAAAATTGCCGGGAAAGCGTCATCAGCCGCGATTATCCCCTTTGGCGGAAAGACGAAAGCCCCCGAAAGGGCGCGCCGTGGCGCGATCCGTCCTGCGCAGGCCGCAAAATCCATTTTTAAGGTCTAGCATGGATCGTGCTGTCCGAGAGCCGTGTGCGTGAGCGTCTGCGTTTCGGAGTTGAGCATGCCCGCAAGCCGCCATCAGGAAGAGGGCCCCCCAAGCAAGAGCCCCCAAAGAAAGAGCCCCCAAAGCAAGAGCGCCCAAAGAAACAGCGCCCGAAGAAAAAGACTCCGCGACCTCTTGCGGAACGCGCGCGGCGCCGCGGCGGTGGAGTTCGCGATGGTCGCCCCGCCCTTTCTCGCTCTTGTGGTGGGCATCATCGAGATCGGCGTGGATTATTATTTCTACGCGCAACTCGAGACGGCCACCCAGCAGGCGGTGCAGGACATCCGCACGGGCACGGTGCAAATCAAGAAGCTCACGCAGGAGCGTTTCCGCAACGAAGTGTTCTGCCCCAAGATCGTGCTCCTGTCCTGCGACAAGCTCGTCTTCAATGTCGCGGTGATGCGCGCGCAAAACGACTGGGGCGCGTTCTCCCCGACGACCGTCGATCCGGCCAAGGCCAAATGGTGCGTCGGCGGCGCGCGCGAGATCGTGCTGGTGCAGGTCGCCTATCCGGTGCCGCTGGCGACGATGATCTGGGCCGGCGATACGAGCCTCGCCAACGGCCAGAGATATTATCTCGCCTCCGCCGGATTCCGGAACGAACCCTTCGGCGTCGCTGACGAAGTGGCGGAGAATTGCGCATGAGGCGCCGCCCCGCACGCTTTCTGCGCGACGCCAGCGCCACGTCGGCGATCGAATTCGCGCTGCTCCTGCCCATTCTCATAACGCTGGGGCTCGGGTCCATCGAGCTTCAGCGCTATCAGCGCATCAGCCGTCAGCTCACCGCCACGGCTGAAAACGTCGCCGAGCTGATCGCACAGCGGGAGACCGCGCAGAGCGATCCGCTGAACTTCGATTTCAACATCGCCGTGCAATTGTTTCCCCAGGCCTTCATCGAAGGTGGGGGGACTTACTGGTGGAATAAATTCAGCCATCAGATCTCGCATGCGCAATTCGTCCCCACGCAAGCGTCGTGCGTCTCCAATTGCACCTATAAGGCGAATCTTCTGTGGAACTGGCCTGTTTATAACACTGGGCCAGGCGCCGGCGCCCTGCGCCGCACCTGCGGCGAGCTGACGCCCCAGCAGCCTGGGGAGACGCCGACGGGACAGACGCTTCCCGCAGGTCTGTTCGGCCCCGGCACGACGGTCATGGTGGATCTGCGCTATTCCTACAAGCCGCTGTTCGGCGCAAATTTTCTCAAGCCGATCATCATCGAGCGGCAGGGCTATTCCTTCCCGCGCTTCGCGTCGCCCTACATCAAGGTCACGGGCTCCCAAATCACATTCTGCCCGGGATATGTCTGAGCCGGCGCATATTTAAAAAATCGTTCTTTGCGAGCGCGAATTTCGCGACAAGTCGCTAGCGGAACGTCAATTCGAAACGTGTAGCGTCATTCCAGACGCGGACCGCGTTCCGCCCTTGATTTCAGGAGTTCGTTTCATGCGTAGCCCGAAATTGCTCCACCAATTGCATCGCTTCGGCCGCGACGATCGCGGCAATATCGCGCTCATGATGGGCTTGCTGGCCGTGCCCCTCATCGGCGCCGCCGGCCTCGGGCTCGATTACGCGCGCAGCGCCAATTATCGCTCCAGCCTCAATTCCGCCGCGGCGTCGGCGTCTTTGGCGGCGGTGGACACCGCGCGCGCCCTGATCGCCGCCAATCCCAACATGCCGCAGAGCGACGTGATCGCCGCCACGCAGGATCGCGTGACCAAGGTGTTCGCCGCCCGCGTGCCGCAATCCTCCGACGTGACGCTGCGCTCCTCGAAGGTCACCGTCGCGCGCGTCGGCGAAACGATCTCAGCCACCGTGTCGTTCGCCGCCGACATGACGACCACGTTCAGCGGCGTCGTCGGCTTCACGAAATTCGCCGTCGAGGGCTCCGCCACGTCGAGCGGCGTCTATGACGAGACGCAGAAGCAGAACAACGATCCCAATCTGCTGATCACCGAGTCGTTCAAGGTCGACCCCTCGACGATGCAGAACGGCTCGTGGGGCGTCTACGCCAATTACAACAACTGGATCACGACCGGCGCCGGCGTCGAGATCGGCAAATATCAGAATTACGGCGCCGCGCCGCCTTCCGGCTCGCTATACGTGGCCGAACTGGACGGCAAGGGCAACACCGCCATCTCGAAAAAGGTCTATATGCCGACGGGCAATTACGAGCTGCGCTACTGGATCAAGGACCGTCTGGCCTACACCCAATACGATCCCGCATGGGTCTGCGGGTCGCGCACCGAGGACGTGGACTGGGCGGGCGAGTCCACCGAAAGCTGGGGTTATCAGAGTAACCGCGTGGGCGTGTATTTCGACATCGCGCTCGGCGACACGCCGCCGGCGACCTATTCGCCGAGCACGAACAATCTGATCGACGTCTGCGTCAACACCGGCCAGCGCTGGGTGGAGCGCAGCGTCAAGATCACCATGAACCAGCCGAGCTTCTACTGGCTGACGTTCAATTCCGAAGGCACGTCCGACGGCGGCGGCGGCGTCATCACCGACATTCGCCTGTGCAAGAATACATGCTCGGGCGCGCCGTCCTCGAACTTCCCCTGGGCGAACGGCGCGCTGCTCTTCAGCGACAGCTTCGAGAAACTGCCCCCCACGCCTCCGGGCGGCGACTCGCGCGACCGCACGCTCGACATCTCCGGCGACAATTACGGCTGGCCGCGCCTGCCCACGGGCTGGACGACCTGGCCCTATAACCAGGTGGACTATATCCGCTGGGTCCCCTTCGACGGCCCCATCGGCGTTGAGCTGGACGCCAGCAAGCGCACCGGCACGAACAACACCAGCAACCGCGCCATCAGCCGCCGCTTCATCCTGACGCCGGGCTATTACAAGGTGAGCTACGCCTACGCGTCCTATTTCCCGATGAACGAGTTCACCTATTGCGGCGCGCAGGACGCGAGCAGCCACATCGCCCTGCTGAGCACGATCAAGACCGAGTCCCGCAGCGCCGACACCAATCTGCTGCGCGTCTACATGGACTCGGACAGGATGTTCAGCCATCCCTCGTCCGTGCCGATCGTCAACACCGCGGCGACGTGGAGCAATCCCGACGGGAGCGCGCCGACCCTGCCGCCCATCGCCAGCACGGTGATCGACGCCTGCGTGTCGTCCAAGGCGGTCACGCCCCGCACGGTCCATATCGCCATCCAGAAGACCGGGTTCTACTGGCTGACCTTCCGGGGCGAGGGCATGGAGGACCAGGGCGGCCCGGGCCTGGACGCGATCACGCTTCACGCGGTGTCCGACCTCTCCGGCATGCCGCCGGCCGGGGTCGTGACCATCCCCGCCCCCGGACTGCCGCAGGGCGCGACGATCGTCATGCGGGGGATGCAGATCGCCGCCCAGTGACGCCGAAGGCGGCCGACGCCTCCGGTGGAGAACCCCGCGCATGTCCCATGCAAGGGGTTCACACCGGGGGTGAATTGGGCTAGACGGTCGTGACCTCAGGTCGGGGCTCCCGCCTGAACGCCCTTGCAGGGTTTTCGGAGGACGCGCTCCGGCTGAAGAGGCCGCCAGGCGCGGCCTTTTTTTGTGCGCCGCGCACGACCCGCAGACCGACGGACGACCATGCCCAGACGGACAGACATCCACACGATCATGATCATCGGCGCAGGGCCGATCATCATCGGCCAGGCCTGCGAGTTCGACTATTCCGGCACGCAGGCCTGCAAGGCGCTGCGCGAGGAGGGCTACCGGATCGTCCTCGTGAACTCCAATCCGGCGACGATCATGACCGACCCGGACATGGCCGACCGCACCTATGTGGAGCCCATCACGCCGGAGATCGTCGCCAAGATCATCGAGAAGGAGCGCGGCGACCGCGCCAGGGGCTTCGCCTTGCTCCCCACCATGGGCGGCCAGACGGCGCTCAATTGCGCGCTCTCGCTCAAGCAGATGGGCGTTCTCGACAAGTTCGACGTGGAGATGATCGGCGCCACCGCCGAGGCGATCGACAAGGCGGAGGATCGCCAGCTCTTCCGCGAGGCGATGATGAAGATCGGCCTCGACACGCCGCGCTCGCGCCTCGCCAACGCCTCCGACCTGAAGAAATCCGACAAGGAGGCCTTCCAGCGCCAGAGCGCGGAGATCGCGGCCGGCCTCGCCGATCCCGCCGAACGCCAGAAGGCCGTGGAGGCTTTCGCGCGCGACTGGGATTCCAACGAGCCCGAACGCAAGCGCCGCTACGTCTCCAAGGGCCTGCAGGAAGCGCTTGAGGCGCTCGACGACGTGGGCCTGCCCGCCATCATCCGTCCCTCCTTCACCATGGGCGGCACGGGCGGCGGCATCGCCTATGACAAGGCCGAATATATCGAGATCGTGCAATCGGGCCTCGACGCCTCGCCGACCACCGAAGTGCTCATCGAGGAGAGCGTGCTCGGCTGGAAGGAATATGAGATGGAGGTCGTCCGCGACAAGGCGGACAATTGCATCATCGTCTGCTCCATCGAGAACGTAGATCCGATGGGCGTGCATACGGGCGATTCGATCACCGTCGCGCCGGCGCTGACGCTGACGGACAAGGAATACCAGATCATGCGCGACGCCTCGATCGCGGTGTTGCGCGAGATCGGCGTGGAGACGGGCGGCTCGAACGTGCAGTTCGCGGTCAATCCCGAAAACGGCCGCATGATCGTGATCGAGATGAATCCGCGCGTGTCGCGCTCCTCCGCGCTCGCCTCCAAGGCGACGGGCTTTCCCATCGCGAAAGTGGCCGCCAAACTCGCCGTCGGCTATACGCTCGACGAAATCGCCAACGACATCACGGGCGGGGCGACGCCGGCCTCTTTCGAACCGACGATCGATTACGTCGTGACCAAGGCGCCGCGCTTCGCCTTCGAGAAATTCCCCGGCGCCGAACCCACGCTCACCACCGCCATGAAATCGGTGGGCGAATCCATGGCCATCGGCCGCACCTTCGCGGAATCCCTGCAGAAGGCGCTGCGCTCGCTGGAGACGGGCCTGTCGGGCCTCGACGAAGTGGAGATCGAGGGCCTGGGCCAGGGCGACGACATGAACGTGTTGCGCCGCGCGCTGGGCTCGCCCACGCCCGACCGCCTGCTCGTCGTCGGCCAGGCGCTGCGTCTGGGCATGAGCGTGGAGGACATCTACCGCGCCTGCAAGATCGAACGCTGGTTCATCGAGCGCATCGCGGAGATCGTCGCGCTGGAGAAGCGCGTGCAGGCCCATGGCCTGCCCGAGGATCCCGCCAATCTGCGCATGCTGAAGGCGGCCGGCTTCTCCGACATGCGCCTCGCCTCGCTGACCGGCGGCGAGGAAGCCGACGTGCGCGCGCTGCGCCACAGGCTCGACGTGCGCCCGGTCTTCAAGCGCATCGACACCTGCGCGGCCGAATTCGCTTCGCCCACGGCTTATATGTATTCGACCTATGAGACGCCCTTCGCCGGCGCGCCCGTCTGCGAGTCGCAGCCCAGCGACAAGCGCAAGGTCGTCATTCTCGGCGGCGGCCCCAACCGCATCGGCCAGGGCATCGAATTCGATTATTGCTGCGTGCACGCCTGTTTCGCGCTGAGCGAGACGGGCTTTGAAACCATCATGATCAATTGCAATCCCGAGACGGTCTCCACCGACTACGACACGTCGGACCGCCTCTATTTCGAGCCGCTCACGGCCGAAGACGTGCTGGAGATCATGGACAAGGAGCGCATGAACGGCGAGCTGACGGGCGCCATCGTGCAATTCGGCGGACAGACGCCGCTCAAGCTCGCCCATTCGCTGCAGAAGGCGGACGTGCGCATCCTCGGCACGTCGGTGGATTGCATCGACCTCGCCGAAGATCGCGACCGCTTCAAGCGCCTGCTCGACAAGCTCGGTCTGAAGCAACCCAAGAACGGCATCGCCTATTCGGTGGAGCAATCGCGCATCGTGGCCGGCGAACTCGGCCTGCCGCTCGTCGTGCGCCCCTCCTATGTGCTGGGCGGACGCGCGATGGCGATCATCCGCGACCAGGCCGCGCTCGACGATTATCTTCTGGGCACGCTGCCCAGCCTCATCCCCTCCGACGTGAAGGCGCGCTACCCCAACGACAAGACGGGGCAGATCAATACGGTGCTCGGCACCAATCCGCTTCTGTTCGACCGTTATCTGTCGGACGCGGTGGAGGTGGACGTCGATTGCCTGTGCGACGGCAAGGACGTGTTCGTCGCCGGCATCATGGAGCATATCGAGGAGGCGGGCATCCATTCGGGCGATTCCGCCTGTTCGCTGCCGCCCCGCTCGCTCTCGCGCGAAACCATCGCCCTGCTCGAAGAGCAGACGCGCAGGCTCGCGCTGGCGCTCGAAGTCGGCGGGCTCATGAACGTGCAATATGCGCTCAAGGACGGCGAGATCTACGTGCTCGAAGTCAATCCGCGCGCCTCGCGCACGGTCCCCTTCGTCGCCAAGGTGATCGGCTATCCCATCGCCAAGATCGCCGCGCGCGTGATGGCGGGCGAGAGCCTCGCCTCCTTCGGCCTGCAAAAGCGCGAACTGGCCCATGTGGGCGTGAAGGAGGCCGTGTTCCCCTTCGCCCGCTTCCCCGGCGTCGATACGGTTCTGGGCCCGGAGATGCGCTCCACCGGCGAAGTGATCGGCCTCGACACGTCCTTCGCCACCGCTTTCGCCAAGAGCCAGCTCGGCGCGGGCGCGAAAGTGCCCACGGGCGGGGCTGTGTTCATGAGCGTGCGCGAGCATGACAAGCCGCGCATGCTGGAGACGGCGAAGCTGCTCGCCTCGCTGGGCTTCCGCATCCAGGCGACCGGGGGCACCCAGCGCTATCTGGAAGAGCATGGCGTGGCCGCCCAGCGCGTCAACAAAGTGTCCGAAGGCCGTCCCCATGTGGTGGACGCCATCAAGAACGGCGGCGTGCAGCTTGTCTTCAACACGACCGAGGGGGCGCAGGCGCTGGCCGATTCCCGCTCGCTGAGGCGCGCGGCCCTCTTGCACAAGGTCCCGTATTATACGACGCTCGCCGGAGCGGTTGCGGCGGCCCAGGGCATCAGGGCCTACAAGAGCGGGGATCTGGAAGTTCGGGCCCTGCAGGACTATTTCTCAGCATAAGCCAGGGCCCGTCCGCTGCGCTTGGGCGTAGCGGGACGGGCGCGTATCTCAACGCCAATCGTTCGCCGCAGGGGTTTTTCCGGCTTGCGCCGGCCGTGCGGCTTTTTGAACCATTCAACCAAGGAGCCCGCGGGCTTTTGCGGGAAGGGTAAGATGGAAAAGATTCCGATGACCGTCGGGGGCTACGCCGCCCTCGAACAGGAGCTGAAGCACCGCCAGCAAGTCGAGCGCCCGCGGATCATCCAGGCGATCGCCGAAGCGCGCTCCCATGGCGACCTGTCGGAAAACGCCGAATATCATTCCGCAAAGGAATCCCAGTCCCTCAACGAGGGCCGCATCGCCGAGCTTGAAGACAAGCTCTCGCGCGCGGAGGTGATCGACGTCACGAAACTGGGCGGCGACACGGTGAAATTCGGCGCGACCGTCACCCTCGTGGACGAGGACACGGACGAGGAGAAGAAATACCAGATCGTCGGCGAGAGCGAGGCGGACGTGAAGAGCGGCAAGGTGTCGATCACCTCGCCCACCGCGCGCGCGCTCATCGGCAAGCGCGTGGGCGATTCCGTCGAGGTGAACACGCCCGGCGGCGGCAAGAGCTACGAAATCCTCGGGATCGTCTTCGTGTGACGTCGGACGCCACGCCGGCGCCGCCCGTCGGCGCCGCGCTTCTTCCGCCTGACCTGCGCACGCTCATCCTCTCCTGCGGCAAGGCGGGCCACGACGCCAACAGCCTTGGCGTCGCCGCCGCCCTTGGCGTGACGCCGCGCATCAGCAGGATCGCGCCGCGGCGCCTGTTCTCGCTGCTCGCCCCCTATGGGCCGGCCGATCCGCGCGACGTGGCGCAGCCCGACTGGCCGCAGCTCGTCATCGCCTCCGGCCGCGAGACCGCGCCCGTCTTGCGCGCTTACGGCGCGCGCAATCCCCGCGCCTTCACGCTCTATCTGCAGGATCCGCGCGCCTGGCGGTCCGCCTATGACCTGATCTGGACGCCCGCCCATGACCGCGCGCAGGGCGGCAACGTCATCAAGACGCTCATCTCGCCCCATCCCCTGCGCCCGCAGGCGCTGGCGCTGGCGCGCGCGGCGCCCGATCCCCGCGTGGCGCGCCTTGAGGGGCCGCGCCTGGCGCTCGCCATCGGCGGGCCCAGCAAGGCGCATCGCTTCGAGGAGGCCGATGCGCTGG
>CAIXDD010000295.1 GCA_903918155.1 uncultured Hyphomicrobiales bacterium | reverse complement strand
TCTAACCAACTGAGCTAAGGCGGCGAAGGCGGGCGAAACCTAGTTTGGACCGCGCCCATTTGCAAGCGCGCGGAGCCGGTCCGCCAATGAAAAAAGCGCCGCCCCGAAAGGCGGCGCTTCGATTCAAAGGTCAGGCTCAGGCGGCGGCGCCGAAACCTTTTCCCAGAACGCTCTTCAAGGGCTGCATGGCGTCATTGGCGACCTTCTCGACCAGATGCGCGAATTCACGCGCCTGAACGCCGAAGATCTCCGATTGCTTGCGGGCGAAATCCGCCTGCAGGTTCACGAGATCGGGCAGCGAACGGGCGGCGGCGGCCGCCCGGGCGTATTCGAAGCTGGCGTCGGAATTGGCCTTGAGGGCGTCCACCGCATGAACGCGCAGCGCTTCGGCGCCTTCGCCGGAGGCCTTGTAGGCGCTCTCGATGGAGGCGGACAATTCTTCGGCGGCGTCCTTCACGCGGGCGTAAGCCGCGCGGCTCTGCTCGAGCGAGGCGGCGCTCGCCTGACGCAGCATTTCGCGAATGTCGCCGAGCTGGGCGGCGGCGGCTTCCAGAACCGCGGCGGATTCGAGCGCCGGCGCCGTGACCGAGGCGGAGGCGGCGACGGCTTCAACCGCCGTGGGCTCAAGCGGGGCGGAGGCCGCGGCGGCCTCCTTGACGGCGGGGACGCGGGCGGATTTGCGAGGCGTGGCCATGATCGGCTCCTGAAGGTTCGGGTTATTTCTTGACGCCGGCGGCCTTCTGGACGGCGTCGCCCAGTTCGCGCGCCTGTTCCTGAATCACGGCCATCTGCTGCTGGAGATATTCGCCCTGAAGGCGCAGCACTTCCTGCACGTCCTTGGCCTGAACGAGCTTTTCGGCGAGATCGAAGGCCGAGGTCACGTTCTTTTCGGCGAAGGAGACGACCTTTGCGCCGGCGTCCATCACGCCGGTCTGGGCGCTGTTCGTAGCGGCGTCCACGTCGCCGGCGGTCTTATGGACCGCGCCGATGAACCCTTCGAAGGCCTTGCGCGCCTGCGCAACGCTGCGGCCTGCGAATTCACGCATTTCGGCGGGGATTTGGGTGTTGGGGAACTCGTTGGCCATGATCCTGTCTCCATGCTGAAAGGCCCAAAACGGGCGCAGAGGCGCAAATGGACAGACGCTGAGTCGACAACGCGGGACACCGCTCCGCAGCCCTGTCGCATTTTGATTAGCCCAAATTTTGCTGCATCGCAACATAAAACGTAAGACATGCTGCGACGCACAATAAACATTAAGGATGAACGCAGGCTAGGCGGGATGAGCGGCGCCTTTGCGTGGACCCGCCCCGGGCCCCAAGTTAATGATCTCTTAACGCGCCCCCACGGGCGAAACGATCAGCAGGCCGGGACCGGATGACCCACGACGCGACCTATGTTTCGAGCGAGCGGCTCAAGGCCGCGCTGGCGGATCCCGCCTTCGCCGCCGTTCCCGCCGGCGCGCCTTTGTTGGCCGCCACCGGCGCGCCCATGCGCATCGTCCACGCCAATGACGCCGCGCTCGCCTTGTTCGCCGCGCGCGATCTCGCCGATCTGCAGGATCGCCGCCTCGCCGGCGCCGATGCGGGCGCCCGGCGCCTGACGGAGCTGGCGGCCTCGTTGCGGCCCGGCGGGCCGGCGCGGCTGGAGCGGCTGCGCTTCGAGATCGACGGCCGCGTCGTCGCGCCCATTTTCATGTGCCGCCGCACGAATGAGGCGGAGCCGCTCTTCATCGCGCTGGCCGCGCAGGCGCGCGCCCATGGCCCCTCCGATCATGCGCTCCCCGTTCAGGCTCTGACCGAGCCCCGTTTCGACGCCCTGTCGGCGTCCCTCCCCGCCGCCCCCAGCAGCCTGCGCTTCGTCTGGCGCACCGATTCCGCGCATCGCTTCGTCGCGCTCGATGATGCGCTCACGCGCGCTTTGGGCTGGCCGCGCGAAAGCCTGATCGGGACGAGCTTTCTGGAATTCGCCGCGCAAGCGGGCATGGATCCGCAGGCGCGGCTGCGCGAGGCCCTCGCCAGCCAGCGCACATGGAGCGGCGTCGAGGCGCATTGGCCGACCGCCGACGGCGCCGC
>CAIXDD010000294.1 GCA_903918155.1 uncultured Hyphomicrobiales bacterium | reverse complement strand
GGCCGCAGGCCCATGTGAGGGTTTCGAATGTGGAGCCCTGCGTATCCGTTTCGCCGCGATAGCCGTGCCAGCGCCCGATGGGCAGCAGGAATTCGAGGCCGGCCTCGTCGGCGAGCTGCGCGGCTTTGACATTATTGTCCCAGCTTGCGTCCCAACGTTCAGGCGCCTTTGTGAGGCTGAGGCCGCCTGAGCAATTCATGCCGAAGAGACCAAGCTTGAAGGCGTTGTCATTATAGATACGCGTCTCGTGGCGTCCTTCGATCATCCTATGGCCTCCCATTTTTATATTGACGTCCGCCGCGGTCATATCTCGATGCGCAGAAGGCGACGTCACCCTGAGCATGTCAGGCGGAGCGTTCGTCCCTCCCATGTCCCCAATCAGAAGCGCCAAACGAAGCTTGTGAGCGAATTTAATTCATGATCACAATATGTCCAGCAGGAGCAGATCAAGTCTTTCGAAAAGGCGATCTCCCTCACGAAATGTGAGGAGGCGCCTTGCGCGATCGAAGAGATGGACAGGTCGATGGCCGCCAATAGGGACGAGACCAGAATCTTTAACGCCAATGCCTTCAAGCTTGGACTCTTCGGCATGAATTGCTCAGGCGGCCTCAGCCTCACAAAGGCGCCTGAGCGTTGGGACGCAAGCTGGGACAATAATGTCAAAGCCGCGCAGCTCGCCGACGAGGCCGGCCTCGAATTCCTGCTGCCCATCGGGCGTTGGCACGGCTATCGCGGCGAAACGGACACGCAGGGCTCCACATTCGAAACCCTCACATGGGCCTGCGGCCTCCTCGCGCTGACAAAAGAGATCACCACGTTCGGAACCTTGCACGTCGCCTTCGTCAATCCCGTCTTCGCCGCGAAGCAGATGGTCACAGCCGACCAGATCGGTCACGGACGATTCGGACTCAATATCGTCTCAGGCTGGAATCCCGGAGAATTCGGCATGATGGGCATCGCGCTCAACGAGCATGACGACCGCTACGCCTATTCCGAAGAATGGCTGTCAATCGTCAAGCGCATCTGGTCCGAACATGAGCCCTTCGATCACGAAGGCCGCTTCTACAAACTCAAAGACGTGCTCAGCAAGCCGAAGCCCCATTGGGGAACCAGACCCGTTCTCGTCAGCGCAGGAAATTCGCCGACGGGGCGCCAATTCGCGGCGACCCATGCCGATTGCCTCTTCACAGCGATTCCCAAGCTCGAAGACGTTCCAGACAAGATCGCTTCCTTCAAGGCTCTGGCCCCAGCGGGGCAGAAGAAAAACGTTTTCTCAAGCGCCCATGTGATGGCGCGGCCCACGCGAAAGGAAGCGGAGGATTATCACCATTATATTGTTCATGAACAAGGCGATTGGGAAGCCGCTGAATATGCCGCCGGGTTGCGCGGCACGCGGAAGAACACATGGATGAAAGATCAAGACAATCTGAAAGCGCGTCTGATCAGCGGAGCCGGCTATCCCATCATCGGAAGTTACGACGACGTGGTGGAGACGTTCCAAAAGCTCCATGCCGTGGGGCTTGATGGAGCCGCCATCGGCATGATCAATTACATCAATGATTTTCCCCACATTCAGGAACTCCTGCCGCGAATGGAGCGCGTCGGACTGCGGAGAAAATCCAAGGCTTAAAAGCTATTCGCAAATCGCGATCGTTCGATCAGGCGGAAGATTGACAAAGACATCCTCGCCGGGCTGCAAGCTAACGGAAGGGTGGCACCGCGCGATAAAAGCGTGGTCATGCAATTGGAGTGCGTATTCCACGACATCGCCCAGATAGACGCGCGCCGCGACCTTGCCTGCGAAGACGTTCGGCCCGTCCAGCGGGCTTCTGGAGCAATGAATATTCTCTGGCCTGATCAGGAATTTGACCTTCATGCCGGAAGACGCCCGCACCCTGAACCAGCAGCGCACCGCCCCAAGAGACGATTCGACCAGGCTGAATTCATTGTCGCCGACGTCTTCCTGTAATCGTCCGCTCAGAAGATTCGAGCGCCCAATGAAACTCGCCACGAATTCGGACGTGGGCCGTTCATAAATCTCCTCCGCCCCTCCCAATTGCATGAGGCGCCCCTGACTCAAGACCGCGATGCGATCGGAAATCGCCATGGCCTCCGCCTGATCGTGGGTGACATAGACGGTGGTCACGCCCCATTCCGACTGGATGCGCTTCAGCTCTACGCGCATCTGCTCCCGCAATTGCGCGTCAAGATTCGACAATGGCTCGTCGAGAAGCAGAAGCTTTGGCTCCCGCACGAGCGCGCGCGCAAGAGCAAGTCTTTGCTGCTGACCGCCGCTAAGCTGCGTGGCCGAGCGTCCACGGTAACGCGCAAGGCCGACCATTTCGAGAACGCGCACCACGCGTTTCTCGATCTCCTCGCGCGCAAGGCGACGATGGCGCTGCACCCTCAGCGGATAAGCTGCGTTATCGAACACCGTCATATGAGGCCAGATCGCATAGGATTGGAAAACCATGCCGATGTCGCGATCATACATCGGAACGGACATGCCCGACGCGCCATTGAAGATCGCGTCTCCATCGAGCCGGATCACGCCGGCATTCGGCGTCTCGAGCCCGGCGATGCAGCGCAGCGTCGTCGTCTTGCCGCAGCCCGACGGTCCGAGAAGCGTGAAAAGCTCTCCCCTTTTCACGTCTAGGGAAATGTCGAAGGCGCCGCCCGCAGGCTCTCCAGAACGCGTTTCATATTTCTTGATGAGATTTTCGATGGAAAGCATGGCTAAACTCATTACGAAATCTGGAAACGGCGGGTGACATAGTAGAAGATCCCGCTGACGATGGTCATGAGCGCGATCCAGACGACGCCCATGGCGGCAAGCTCGGTGACCTGCCCGTTTTGCCACAGGTCGAAGAGCGTGACGGCGACGATTTCCGATCCCGGCCCCACCAATAGCAGGGGGAGGGACACCGCCTGAACCGACAGCAGGAAGACGAAAAGCCAGCCGCCGATCAGCGCGGGAGCAAGAAGGGGAATCACGATACGCAAGAAAGTCGTGAGCTGCCGCGCTCCAGACGACGAGGAGGCGTCTTCAAGTTCCTTTTGGATTTGAAGAACGCCCGCATAGGCATATCGCATTCCATAGGGAAGATAGCGCGACGTCGAAGCGATGATGAGAGAGAGCAAGGTGCCATAGAGCGCGATGGGCATGTTCACGAAGACATAAAGAAACGCAACGCTCATCACGATCGCGGGAAAGACCAAAGGCGATGTGGCGAGCTGATCGAGTATCCAGGCGCCCGGCGCGCGGCGAGCGGCGAGCCATGCGCAAATGGCGGTCAATGGAATGACGGCGGTCGCGGTCGCGGCGCCCATCAACAATGTGTTTCCGATGGCGTCATGAAACGAATGCGCATCGAGCAAGAGACGATAGTTTTCGGACGTGAACCGCGCAAAGGATTCAGGCCGCAGGCCATCATAGAAGGGCTGCAAGGACGCAAAGATGAGGATCAGAATCGGCAGGCCGGTGACCAGAAAAAAGGTGAGGACGAGTACGCCCGTCCCAATCCACCGCAATGGCCCAAGGTCCACGACGCGCGGACGGTAGCCCTTACCCGTGATCGACTGATACTTATGCGCATTCCGCGACAAACGATTGTAGAGATAGATCAGCACGCAGACGATCAGCAGAAGACAGATCGCATAGGCGCCGGCCTCCCCGTATTTCGGGAAGCCGCGCCCGCGCGAGCTCTGATAGATATTCGTGGTGAGAACGTTGATGTTTCCGGCCAGACCGACAAGGGCCGGCACCTCGAAGGACTCAAACGCCCGGATGAACACCAGCAGCAGAAGGGCGAGTATGCCCGGCATGCCCATGCGAATGCTGATCGACCAAAATGTTCGCAAGGGGCGCCCGCCGCTCATCATCGACGCTTCCTCAAACGAGGCGTCCTGCGATTTCAGCACGGCGGACATGAGAAGGAAGACGAGGGGAACGAAGTTCATCCCTTCGATGAGGATCATCCCCCACATGGAATAGACATTGATATTATAATCGGGACCGAGCGACGAAGAAATCAGATCGTTGACGGGGCCGGCGCGGCCAAGAATCAAAAGCCACGAGACGACATGCAGCACGTTGGGAATGCCGAGCGCGATGATGGCGCCGAGGAAAACCCATCGCCGTCCCGGCGCATTCGTACGCTCGACGATGAGCGCCTGCGTGATGCCGAAAAACAGCGCGACGATCGCCGTTCCGAAGGAATAGATAATCGTATTGATGAGCGAAGGCAGGAAGAAGCGCTCGGTGAAAAGCGCCTTGTAATATTGGAAGGTGAATTCCCCCAGCGTGCCGTCCGGATTGCTGACATGCAGGCTGACATCGATGAGGAACAGGGCTGGCGGCAAGATAAGCAAAGCGAGCAAGCTCGCCAGAACGAGAATGATCGGCGAAACGCGAAGTCGCAAAAGGAGAGACGCGCGTTGCTTGGGCGCGAGATCATGGCTCGACGCGTGAAGGCTCATGTTCATCAGCTCCAACTGCCGGCGGCGTCACGCATCAGCGAAACAGATCCTGGAAGATCTTTTCAGAGCTGTCGCCATATTTGCCAAGCGATTCCGGCAGGACTAAGTTTTGCGGAACGCCCGCCTTTTGGGGAACGACCGGCGCAAGTTCCGGCTTCGGATCGACGTCAGGACGTACAGGGAAATAATCCGCGCTGGAGAGAATCTGCTGTCCTTCTTTCGAAATCATGTAGTCGACCAGAAGAAGCGCCGCATGCGGACGCTTCACGCCCTTTGGTATGGCGACGGTAGCGGTCGTCGTCGCCACAGGATCCATTAATTGTGAGCTCGCAGGCGCGCCTTTCGCCGCGCTGATGAGCGGATGATGCGCAAAAATGTTGAGCGCAATGGGATATTCCCCCGCGATCACGCGGTCCACCAGCGTCCGCGCGCTGCCGGAACCGAAATTCACGATCTTCTGATCAGCCAATTTGCGGAAATAAGCCATGGCCTTCTCTTCGCCCCAAGCCATGCGCAGATTGGTGATGAACAGCGTCGTTCCGCTTGAGCTTCCTATACGCCATGACATCTTGCCTTTCCATTGCGGGTCGAGCAGATCCTCGAAGGTTTTGGGGGCCTTCTCGGGAGGCACAAGACGGGTGTTGTAGGCGATTGAAAAATAGCTCAGGCGCGTAGGAGCCCACAGCTGCCGGGAATCGCGCAAATTTTCCGGAACATTTGCGATTTCGGGCGTGAAAAACGGCTGGACCAGATCTGCCTCGATCACCAGCTCACCAACTCCCGTGCCTTCGACCACATCGACGCCAAGATTTTTCGCCCGCGCTTCCGCCGCCAGTTTAGCGGCGATGTCTTCGGAGTCCCCGCGCCAGTAAGATGCGCGAACGCCGGGATATTTCTTGTTGAATGAATCGATCAGCGGTCGCAAAGCCTGATTGACGATCATCGCTGAATAAATGACGACCTGACCCTCTTTTCGCGCGCCCTCAAGAAGGCGTTTTTCGCGGTCGGGACCCTGATAGAGCAGTATGGACTCAGCGCCCTGCGCCATCGCTTGCGTCGCGAGCGCAGCGGCCATCACCATGCCGCAAAGCGCGCCAGGCGCGATCTTGCGGAGTTGCGCACGCATCATGTTTCCCTCCCATATTCATTTTCGTTCTTTGAAAAAATGCTTGTTGCGGATCGATCACGCCGCCTTGCGCAAACGCACGCCGGCGCCTGGACCTTTGGGAAGGGTGAGGAAGCCGTTTTCAATCTCGATCCCCTCAAAGGGATCGTTCAACAGTCGCTCGAATTCGCCAAGCTCGCAGGCGTAATCCGCTCCGGGCAGGGCGCAGGCCAAGTGAATCGCCGCAGCCGACAGCAGGCGGCTGCCAACGGCGGCGCCAAGCCTGTATCGCACGCCGCCGGCCTCACAAATGCGCGCCGCCGCAAGCGTGTTGCGAAGACCTCCAAGCTTTGGGATCTTCAGGCTCACGGCGTCTACAATGCGTTGCGATACGAGATCATAGACGTCGCGCAACGAGCCCGCGGATTCATCGGCCTCGATCGTGATGGACGACATGCGCGTGACAAGAGCAAGGCCTTCCCGATCGTCGATGTGAACAGGCTGCTCGGCGAGATCGATATTGTATTGCGCCATCCGCTGAAGCGCAGTGATTGCGTCCTTCACATTATAGGACTGGTTTGCATCGATCGTGAGGTGAACATCCTCGCCGACTTGCTTCCTGATGGCCGCGACGCGCGCCACATCCTCGCTGATGTCTCCGTGCACTTTTATCTTGATATAATTATATCCTTGATCGACAAGCTTCTGCGCCTGCGCCGCCATTTCCTGAGGCGACTTGATCGCCAAGATGCGCAAAATCGGCGTCTTGTCGCGGACAGGGCCACCGAATAGCTCGCATAAGGGAACGCCCAGGCGTTGTGCGTTCAGGTCGTGCAACGCGCAATCGATCGCGGCTTTGGCTTGCGGCGCGCCGCGCATGGCGGCGTCCAGCTTCAAATGGATGGCCTCCATCAAGGTGCAATCCACTCCGACCAAAGAGCTCGCGAGATATTCTATTTGGCCCCTGAGAGCTTCCTTGATCGCGCCCATATGCGCTGTCGCAGACGCATAGCCAAACCCCTGCGAGCCATTGACCGTCCTAATCTCAACGATCCAACCTTCCGTCGTTGGGCTCGCGCCAAGCGCGAAGCGCCAGGTCGGATCTTCTTTCGGCATTGTGCAGGGACTCACGCCAACGAAGGCGATCTCTGTTCCGATCAAGACTTCTCTCCCTGTCTCTTTTTATTTCGTCAGCGTTCCCGGAAAAATTGTAGATCAGAAAAAGATGGTCTGCCAATAAGGAAACTGGTTGATTTCCAGCCAAATTCGACGCCTTTTCCCGGTATGCCGCGCAGACCCAAGGCGCGGGAAGATTCACGATCAAAGCGCCCCCTTGGTGCGATCGACTTGAGAGATGCTCTCCCCGCCTGATCAACGTTCGAACGTTCGCTGATTGACCCAGACTATTGTTCAGATCAAGATCTTAGTCCAGTCGCATCTAACCAAAATGACCATGGCCGACGCCTCGCTTGCGCGCGCAGGCCCCCGCGATAGACTATCGCCAACGAATATAGGGAGAAGCGCATTTCGGTCCTCCTGTGCGAAAGACGCCGGCCGTGTCCGGTTAAGGAACCAGCCCTCCGTTCAGGCGGGCTTGAGTTGATGAAAAAGTGAGGCCGTCGCGATCATTCCAAAATCGCCCCGGCAAGCCGATAGGATTCGCAGGAATGAAATAGCCTTGATTTGAACAGGGGTGGACAATGCATCACGTCAGTTTTCTCTCGCGTATCGCCATCGCCCTTTTTCTGCTTACGCCGTGCGTCGCCGCGCGAGCCCAAGACGAAAAACCATTTTACGCCGGGAAGAAGCTCACGATACTTGTCAACTTCGCTCCTGGCGGACCCAGCGATATTGAAGGGCGCTTGCTCGCTCGACATATCGGAAAACATATTCCGGGTTCGCCCGCGATCATCGTGCAGAATATGGATGGCGCCGGCGGACAGGTCGGCACGAATTACCTGGGCGAAGTCGCCCCGCGTGATGGCTCGATGGTTGGATATCTTACGGGCGCGGCCTGGATGTACGTGACATCGAAGGATAGCGCCCGCGTGAACTTCCTCGACTATAGCGTCATTGCCTATCAGCCGGGAACGACGGTGTATTTCGTGCGCTCGGACGTCGCGCCGGGGCTCAAGAGGCGAACGGATCTCGCCAAGGCGAAAGGCGTCGTCATCGGCGGGCTTTCCGCAGAATCCTCGAAAGACTTATTGCTTCGCCTCACCGCGGATATGTTGGGATTCGAATACAAATATGTAACCGGCTATAAGAGCAATTCGGCTGCGCGATTGGCGTTTCAGCGAGGCGAAATCAATCTGTTCGCGGAATCGCCCCCGGGCTATCGCACTTCAGTAGAGCCGTCGCTCGTGAAAAACGGAGAAGCGATAGGATTGTTCTACAATCCCGGCTGGAACGGCGTTTCATATTCCGAGCCCGCGCAAGTCAGGGGGCTTCCTTTGCCGACATTCACCGAATTCTTCGAGGAGGTTCATGGAGCGAAGCCGTCCGGGGACATGTGGCGCGCTTATCTTCACATTCTGGCGACCAATGGATCATTGCAGCGCATGGTTGTTTTCCCGCCCAAAGTTCCCCGCACAGCCATCGACACCTTGCAGAAAGCCCTTCGGGCGCTGGAATCGGATTCCCAATATTCGCAAGAGGCCCAAAATCTTCTGGGTTTTGTCCCGGACTATGTCGCTCAGGACGACACCGAACAGAACGTGCGCAAGGCGCTGGCCATTCCCGTGGCGGATAAAGAATGGATCGAGGCCTATGTGAAAAAGGTCTCAAGATAAAGGTCAGGAGAAGGTCGCCACGCGCTGATGGCGGCGACCTGTTAGAGCCCGCATCGCAGGGCTCTCCAGACGATCGCGGCGACGACTCGCCGCGATCATCCTGACGCCTTATTTCGAAATCACTTCACGATAATCTTTATCCGCTCCGACATCACGGGCGGCGCATGGGGAACATGGGTCCAGTCAGCGAGCACGAGCTGCAACGTGTGCGTTCCGGCTGGGAGCGCGATCGTCGCTTCGGTCTGCCCCTTGCCGAAATGGCGGTGGTTGTCGTCCATCGGGATCGCCTCCTTGATTGCGGAACCTGTCAGCTCCGTATTGATCAAGAGATGATGATGGCCCGTTCCCGCCGTCGCGTCGCCCTGAAGGCCCGCAGGCGAAACGCCCATGCCGACAAGGCCGAATTTGACGACGACCGGGCTGGAGACCGTGTCGCCGTCCTTGAGGTTGATGAAATAGACTTTTGCACCTGCGGCCGATGGCGAGTCTTGCGCAATGGCCGATGCCGACAGCGCGATCGCGATAAAGGCGCAAGCAAGCGTGGTCTTGAGCGTCATAACCTTCTCCCTCGGTTTAGCGGAAAGACTGTTTGATCACCCATTATTGGGCTTTCAGCGGCGTCTTCCATCCCGGTCTGGGTTGTCTTCGCTCGAATGAGAGGGCGGACCAGCGTGTCGTCTGGCGCGCTTCTCCGGTTGTTCAGGCTGCGACCGTCAGCAGAATGTCCGTCAATCGCTCGGGCATTTCGACCTGCACGTTATGACCGGACGGCACGTCGAAGACCGTCCAGCCACCAGCTTTGCAGGCGTCGTAGAATCTGTCGAAATTGGGATTCGGAAAATCGCGCGCGCGAATGAAGGCTTTCCGCGCAATGCGGTCGCGGGCGCCGGTAAGCTGGATTGGATCGAGCGAGACGCCGATGGGTTGCGGGGTCGCTTTCGCGAGCAACCATTTGCTGTCCGTCTCGCTCATTCCTTTGCTCGTGCTCGGCGTGGGCGGTCTCGACACTTCACCAAGTTTAATGGCCGCAAGAACGGCGTCGCGGCTCTGGGGCGAATTCAGGTCGAGACCTTTCTGCCCATGGGCAGGCATGAAGGCGTCAAGAAAGACGATGGACCCGATGGCGTCGCCGACCTGCTCGGCCACGCCCGAAACAGGCCAGCCGCCGTAGGAATGCGCAACAAGCGTAATGTTCCGCAGATCTTCCCATTTGATCAGGTTGACGATGTCCGTGATGTGGGTTTCGAGCTTTATGTCCTTGCTCATGAGATGGGAGCGGTCGCCAAGGCCGGTGAGCGTGGGCGTATACACCAGATGACCCTTCGCCCGCAGGAGCGCCGCCACATATTTCCAGACATAACCTCCGCCATAAGCGCCATGGACGAGAACGAAAGTCTTCTTTGTTTCGGTCTGCGCCGCCGACTCGCTATGGGAAGCGGACAACAAGCCAGCGGCTGCGCCCATTGCTGCGATCGATGCGAGCGAGCCTCGCCGCGTAGGCATGTTGTTGCTGAAGCCGCTCATCGGATCGTCCCCCCTTTTTCTGCGCTTGGCCGGCATTCTAGATCATCGGCCTCATTGGGTCGCAACCTCGAACCAATTCAGGCGGTCTCATCCCGCTATTTCGCTCAAGCGCGCGCGGCGCGACGCAAAAATCATCGCCGCAGCCGGCCCGCTCTCAAAAGCTCTAAAGCTCGCGACCGATCTTGCGGTCAAGCGACCAGGGCCCGCCTCCGCGCAAGGCGATCGCGAAAAGCACAAGGCCCCAGAGCAGAACATATTCGTAGCCCCGCGCCGTCCAGCTGAATCCATTGCCCCAATAAATGTAAAAGGTCAGGACGGCCATTTCGACGGCCGCCGCCGCCGCGAAGAAACGCGTGAACAGGCCAAGCGCGATGCACAGGCCGCCGATGAGTTCGACGACCATCAGCACGAAGGTGATCTCCGCGCCGATCGACGCCAGCTCCGGCGCGCGCTGCAGCAATTCATTGGGTCCGCGCGTGCGCCCAACCTTGCCCCACCCATGCACGGCGAGGATCAGCCCGGCCCCGCATCGCACGACAAGCCAGGAAAGGGGGATGGACAGCGCATAGAAAGGGTCAAGCCCGGAAAAGATGCGCCGGGGCTCCTGAGAGCCCGCAGAGGCTGGCATTCGCTCGTCCATGACGTTTCCCTTTCGAATCGCAGGCGCAGGAGCGCGGCCCTTGCCGCAGGTGGGCGCGATGCTAGACTGCGCGCAAAGACGCGTGAAGCGTCAACGCCGGGAGGTTCCATGTCCAGCCCATTCGATCCAGCGCAATCGAAGAAATTCGCGTCACGCGAATGCGGCGGCGGCGCGTCCGCACGCGCGATCGCCCGTCGCGTCTTCGCAGGCGCAGCCCTTGCGCTGGCCACGCTCATGGCGCCTGCGTCCGCGCAAACCATCGTCGACGAATGGGCGTCGGTGAACCTTCCCCCGCCTCCCGCCTTGAAGGCGGCCAAGGTCGATCCGGCGAAGACGGCGCTCCTCCTGTTCGACTTCACGCATCAGACCTGCTCGCAAGAGCGTCGGCCGCGCTGCGCGGCCTCGGTCCCCAAGCTCGCAAAGCTCCTGGCCGACGCGCGCAGGACCGGCATGTTCGTGGTCTGGTCCGTCGCGACCGCCGACTCCACCCGCGCGGACATTCTCCCCGCCATCGCGCCGCGCGCGGACGAGCCGGTCCTGCCGTCGCTGGGGCCGGACAAGTTCCTCAACAGCGCGTTCGAGAAAATGCTGCGCGACAAAGGCGTGACCACGGTCATCATCACGGGCACGGCGGCGCATACGACCGTTCTGCACACGGGAGGAGAGGCGGCGCTGCGCGGATTCTCCGTCATCGCCCCCGTCGACGCCATGTCCTCGAACGATCAATTCACCGAAGCCTATACGGCCTGGCATCTCGCGAATGCGGCGCGCATCATGAATGCGACGGTTCTGACGCGCGTCGACATGATCACTTATTGAAGGGCTGCGTTTCCTCGAACGCGCGGGACGAAAGACCCGCTTCGCGCAGGCCAAGAGCGGAAATTTTGGGAGCAGAGAGATGAAGTCCGGTCGTTACGACATGTATAACAACAACAAGTTCAAGGTTGGACTCTTCGGCGCGAATTGCTCCTCCGGCCGCGCGATCGTGAAGAACCTGCCCGAACGCTGGCGCGCCGATTGGGACAGCTGCTCGGAAATGGCGCGGCTGGCCGATCAGGGGGGCTTCGACTTCATCCTCCCGATCGGTCGCTGGAAAGGCTATGGCGGGGAGTCGAATTTTCAGGGTTCGACCTATGAGACGGTCACATGGGCGACCGGCCTTCTCGCGCAAACCAAGCGCATCACGATTCTGGGCACCGTCCATGCGCCGATCTTCAATCCGCTCGTCGCCGCCAAAATGATGATGACGGCGGATCATGTCGGCCATGGCCGTTTCGGCCTCAATATCGTGGTCGGATGGAACGAACCCGAATTCCAGATGATGGGCCACAATCAGCGCGAACATGACGCGCGCTATGATTACGCCGATGAATGGATCAGCGCGATGAAGCGCATGTGGACGGAGGATGAGGTTTTCGATTTCGACGGCGATTATCTGCATCTCAAAAACGTCGTCGCCCAGCCGAAAATGACCCATCGCGAGCCGCCGCTGCTCATCAATGCGGGCTCTTCGGACGCGGGCAAGAATTTCTCCCTGCGCCATTGCCACGGCTTCTTCACCAATTTCGTGCGGCGCGACCCCAAGTCCACGATCGATTTCGTCGAGAATTTCAAGGCGGAGGCCCGCGCCTTGGGCCGCGAGATCAATGTCTTCACGCAAGGCCATGTGGTTTGCCGGCCCACCCGCAAGGAAGCGGAGGATTATTACCGGTTCTTCACGACGGAAGGCGCGGATTTCGAGGCCATCGACGAAATCCTGCGGCTGAAGAACGTCACGCGCGCGAACACGCCCGATTATGAAGAGATCCGCCGCGCGGTGCCGTTCCGCAACATCGGCTATCCCATCGTGGGCTCGCCCGACGACGTGGCCGAGAAACTGGCGGAGATCCACGCCATCGGCATTTCGGGAATCGCGTTCTCGCTCGTGAATTACGTCACCGAGACGCCGCTCATCGCGCAGGAGGTGCTGCCGCGCCTGCAAAAGATGGGATTGCGCGCGTAAAGCCGCGCGGCGCGACGGCGCTCTTTTAGGGCGTCGTTCGCGAGACGACCTTGCGGAACGCCTCGATGACGGGTTTGGGCGTCGCCTGCGCCTTGGCGAGCAGCGCCTCGATGGCCGTATGGTCGATGGGGCTGTCGTCGATCTCGAACTTGCCCGCCTCGCCGCGATAATCGGCGTCCTGCGTCATCTTCCGGAAAGCGTCGCGCAAGGCGCCGGCGCGCGCGGCGGGAATAGCCGGCGGCGCCACGAAGGATTGCGCCATGAAAAAGGGAAGCTCCGCGAATTCGATCAGCGCGCGCCCGGCCTCGTCGCGCACCAGCTCCTGCCCCGTGGGCACGTCCGGCAGAATGGGATGACGCGTGCGCCGCGCGAATTGCACGAGCGGACGCACGGCTTTCGACTCCCACAAATAGCGCTGACTCGCCTGAATGGAGACGATGCCCATCATCTGCCCGTCGACTTCGCGCGCGGTCATGGCGAGGGAGATTTTCGCGGTTCCCGCATAGCCGGAGATCGGCTCGACATTGAGCCCCAGCACGTCCCGCGCGATAAGGGCGAAGGTGAGATTGGTCGAGCCCTGCTGACTTGCGCCCAGCCGCGCTTTCGCGCCGCCCGAACGCAGATCGTCCGCGCTGCGCGCAGGATGATCCGTATTCACCAGCAGCATGAAGGCGTCGTTGCGATAGGACGAGAGCGAGCCGAGCCAGGTCAGCGCCATCGGATCGAAATGGACATTGGGATCGCCCATGATGGCGAGCTGGGGAATGGCCCGCTCCATGGTCGCGAATTCCGTTCCGTCGCGCGCGGCCACATTCGCGATGCGGTTGGCGCCCACAAGCCCGCCCCCGCCCGGCTGATTCACCACCACGACGCCCGGCTGGCCGGGCACGAACTTGCCGATATGGCGGGCGAGCAGGCGGGCGACGATGTCCGTGCCGCCGCCGGCCGAGGAGCCCACGGTGAGGCGCAAATTCTTGCCGGCGTAGAAGGCGGCCGTCGCGTCGTCCGCGCGAGCGGCGCCTGCGGCGAGCAGGGAAAGAAGCACGAGGCGCAAACGTTTCATAAGACGGCTTTCTCACGGAGGCGGACGGATTGTCCGCGCGTTTCTAGTTTTGCTGATCGAGGATGGCCCGCACGCGTTGCTTCACGCCGGCGGGCGCCTGCTCCATTTGCAACATGACCTCGCGCATGCGAGCCCCGCCGAACCAGCGCGTCTCCACGCTCGTCTTTTCGGCTTCGGCCTGGAATTGGGGATCGCGCATCGTGTTTTCGAACGCCTTGGCGAGAAGCTCCGCGCGCTCGCGGGGCACGTCGGGCGGCGCCATGATGGGCCGCCCCAGCGCCAATTGGGCGAACAGAAGCTCGAGCGCCTGGCGGCCGGAATCATCGGGCGCAAGCTCCAGCGCGTTGGGCACGTCTTTATATTTAGGATGGCGCGACAGGCCCATTTGAAGCACCACGCCGAGCTTCCCTTCCGCGAGCGGCTGGGCGAACTGGGCGCCGAGCGTGGAGACGAATATGCCGCAGGAGCCGAATAATTCGCCGCGCTCCATGGCGGTGGTGCGCACCTGCGCGCCGCCCGAATAGCCCGGGATCACCTTGAAGCGCGTGCCGATGACCGCGTTCATGCCCAGCGGGAACGTATGCGAATTCGAGCCGACGCCGGCGGTTCCGATGATGACGTCGCGCGACTTCAGGTCCTCCACGCTGCGAATGCCCGTCGTGTGCCAGACGGAGCAGGTGTCGGCCTCCTCGTTCATGTTTCCGATGAAGGTGAAGCGGAGGTTTTCGAATTTCGTATGCGGATCGCCGATCGCGGCGAGCAGGAAGGTGCTCGACGCCAGCAGGCCCATCGCCGTGCCGTCCTTGCGCGACAGGCCGAAAAGATTATTGGCCGCCACGATGCCGCCGCCGCCGGGCAGATATTGCACGGCGAAGGAAGGATTGCCGGGAATGTTGCGGCCCAGATGGCGGGTGAGGAGGCGGGCGTACATGTCGTAGCCGCCGCCGGGGCCCGAGGCGACGATGAAGCTGATGGTCTTGTCCGCGAAGAAAGAGCCCGGATCCTGCGCGCGCGCGGGGCCGGCCAGAGCCAGGACCGGCAAGGCGAGCGCGCAAGCACGCGCAGCGAATAGACGAGCACGCGCAGCGAATCCCATCGTCATGGCGTCCCTCCCGATCTTCCTTTTCGTGAAGTAAAGGCGAGCGCCGGGGCTTTGGCAAGGCCGGCCGCGCCGACGGCCGCCTTGAAGCCGGGGGCGGGCGATCTAACTAGGTCGTCGGCGGCGCCTTGCCGCGGCAGCGGTACCCCATGCCCAGCCTCGACGCGCTTTTCTCTCCAGCGATCCTCTTCTTCGCCTTGGGCGCTTTCGCGGCTTTCGCGCGTTCCGACCTCGCCGTGCCCGAAGCCGTCGCCAAGGGCCTGTCGCTCTATCTCATGGCCGCCATCGGCCTGAAGGGCGGCGTCGCCGTCTCCGAAACCGGCTTCACGCGCGACATGGCGGCGGCGGCGGGGCTCGGCGTGGCGCTGAGCCTGCTCATTCCCCTTCCCGCTTATGCGCTGCTGCGGGGGTTCGGGCGGCTCGATCAGGTGAATGCGGCCGCCGTCAGCGCCCATTACGGCTCGGTCAGCGTCGTCACGTTCGTGACCTGCGTGGAGATTTTCACCGCCGCGGGTCTGCCGCCGCAAGGCTATATGGTCGCCGTGCTCGCGCTGATGGAGACGCCGCCCATCGTGGTCGCGCTGCTGCTCGCCCGGCGGGGCCAGACGATCGCGGCGCCCAAGGGCGCGCTGCTGCATGAGGCGATGCTCAATGGCTCGGTCGTGCTGCTGGCGGGCAGTTTCCTCATCGGCCTTGTCGTGGGCAAGGCGGGCTATGCGCCCATCGCGCCGATGTTCGACGCGGGCTTTCGCGGCGCGCTCTGCCTGTTCCTGCTCGACATGGGGCTGGTGGCGGCCAAGCGCCTGCGCGATTCGCGCGCGCTCACCGCGCGGCTCGCCGCCATCGCGATCATCCTGCCCCTCGCCAATGGCGGGGCGGGCGCCATGCTCGGCGCGCTGGCGGGCCTCGACGCCGGCTCCGCGGCCGCGCTGGCCGTGCTGGCGGCCAGCGCCTCCTATATCGCCGCGCCCGCCGCCATTCGCCTTGCGCTGCCGCAAGCCGACCCGAGCCTCTATCTCGCCATGTCGCTCGCCGTCACCTTTCCCTTCAACATCACGCTTGGCATTCCGTTTTACGGCATGCTCGCGACATGGGCCGCCTCATGATCCAGACCACGCGCCGCCGCAAGATCGAGGTTTTGGTGGACGGGCCGCTGCTGCGCCTTGTCGTGGCGACCGCGCAGGCCGCCGGCGTCAGCGGCTATACGCTTCTGCCCACATCGGGCGGCGCGGGCGCCAGCGGACCGTGGAGCGACGACCAGATTTCGGGCGCGCAATCGAAG
>CAIXDD010000293.1 GCA_903918155.1 uncultured Hyphomicrobiales bacterium | reverse complement strand
GAAACTCTCAAGTTTGAAGGTGATTTGAAGGAAGATGGTAATGAAGATAAAATTACCCCTAAACTTCAAGCACTGAATGATTGCACAATTGTTTATGTTGTCGCTATTGGTGGTAGTGCAGCCGCTCGTTTAATTAAAAAGAGCGTAACTCCAGTTAAGGCTAAATCTGAAGAGGAAAAAATTGAAGATATTCTCAACAAATTAGTCAAAACTCTCAAGGGTAATCCTCCACCTTGGTTACGGAAAGCTTTAGGACAGAAAAAACTTAGTTTTGCTGAAGAACTTGAAAACGAAGCAACATTATGAGCATAAATGATGTGAATGGAACTGGTAACAATTCAGAGGTAGTTTTAACTCCTTTCCATAAATCATTAGTTCAACAAATCCGGGCGCAAGATGGTTATGGTTTTTACCGGAGTTGGACTGATGAATTAATCCTCAAACCCTATATTGTTACTAAAAAAAAGAAACGGGAAATTTCCGTAGAAGGTGAAATTGATCCCGCTACAATTTCTCGCATTAATGCCTTTTTTCGGGCTGTAGCTGCCAGTATTGAAAAGGAAACCGGACTGATTTCTAATGTGGTTGTGGAATTAGGACATGAGGGTTTTGGCTGGGCTTTAATATTTTCTGGACGCTTATTATTAACTGTAAAAACCTTACGTGATGCCGCGCGTCAGACCTTCGCTTCCTTCTTCGCGGCCTCGGCCGCGACCGGGGCCTGGTCGGTCACCTGGCCAGCGGACTGGGCGGCGGCGTCGGCGGGCTTCGGGGCCTCGTCCTCGCCTTCCTTGAGGCCCTTCTTGACGGCCGTCACGCCCTTGGCCATGTCGCCCATCAGCTTGGGGATCTTGCCCGCGCCGAACAGCAGCAACACGATCACCAGCACGACGAGCCAGTGCCAGATGCTGAAGCTACCCATCGTCTCGTCTCCCTATGTCCTTGGCGCATCGCCAAAACGGACGCGCAATGTCTCAGATGGAGGCCGGGCGTTCAACCCGGCCGTTGCCGGCGTCATATGGTGCCGGAGACCGGGAAGACGAAGGCCTGCGCCTGGTCGAGCTCGACCGCGAGGATGGTTCCCTCCGCCGGCAGGAAGCGCCCCGGCACGCGGGCATGGAAATGGCGATGATGCGCGTCGCCCTCTCCCGCCGCTCCGTCCCGGCCGAGGCAGAGATGGATCCACGAGCTGCGCCCGAGGAGCCGCGCGGCGATGACCTTCGCCGGGCACGCGGGATCGTCGCCGGCCTCGCGCAGCCTCAGCCCCTCCGGACGGATGAGCACCCGCGCGCGCGCGCCATCGCGCAGTCCCGGCGCGGCGACGCGCCCGAAGGGCGTGTCCACGCCGCCCGACGCGACGGCGCCGCCGAGCTCGTTGGCCTGCCCGAAGAACCCCGCGACGAAGGCGCTGGCGGGACGCGAATAGACCTCGTCCGGCGTGCCCGCCTGCTCGACGCGCCCGCGGTCGAGGACGACGAGGCGATCGGCCATGAACATCGCCTCCTCGGGATCGTGCGTGACCATCACCGTCGCGGCGCCGCTCTCCTTGAGGACGTGGAGCGTGTCGTCGCGGATCCGCTCGCGCAGCCGCACGTCGAGGCCCGAGAAGGGCTCGTCGAGGAGGAGCACGCGCGGCTCCGGCGCGAGGGCGCGGGCGAGCGCGACGCGCTGCTGCTGGCCACCGGACAATTCGTGCGGGAAGGACCGCGCCTGGTCCTGCATGCCCACCTGCGCGAGCGTCTCCCGGACCCGTCGCGCGCGTCGCGCGGCATCCGCGGAGGCGAGCCCGAAGCCGACATTGGCGGCCACGTCGAGATGCGGGAACAGCGCGTAGTCCTGGAAGACGAAGCCGATGCCACGCCGCTCGGCCGGCAGGTCGGCGCCGGGCCGCGCCACCACCCGGCCCGCCGCGCGGACCTCGCCCTGCTGGATGTCCTCGAGCCCGGCCGCGATGCGCAGCAGGGTCGTCTTGCCGCAGCCCGACGGGCCGACGAGGCAGACGAGCTCGCCCGGCGCCGCGACGAGCGAGACGCCGTCGAGGACCAGCTTGTCGACGAAGCGATGGCTCACCCGCTCGGCGGCGAGGCCGCCCTCGTCGAGCGCACTGCCTATGGTGCCCGCGCCAATCATGGGGCGCGCACGCTAGGACCTTTGCGATGGACGCGCAACGCGCGGCGCTGGGATGATGCGGCGGGCTGGCGACGGGGGCGGAGATGGGCAAGACGATCGGCATCCTGACGAGCGGCGGCGACTGCGCCGGCCTCAACGCGACGCTGCGCGCGGCGACGCTGCGCGCGGCGCAGTCCGGCTGCACGCTGGTCGGGATCCGCAATGGCACGCTCGGGCTCATGTCGCGGCCGCCG
>CAIXDD010000292.1 GCA_903918155.1 uncultured Hyphomicrobiales bacterium | reverse complement strand
GCGCCGTTGCCGTCGCCTGCCAGCCCGCACTATATAGACAAACGCAGCGCGCGCGAGTGCGGGCCTTGCGGGCCGCGAGGGCCTTGCGCAGAGCGGAACGGGTGGCGGGTTCGGCATGATCAACGACGTCTACAACACGCGCATTCTGGAGCTGGCCGCCGACATTCCGCGGTTGGGGCGCCTGTCCGCTCCGCAGGCCAGCGCGACGGCCCATTCCAAATTATGCGGCTCGACCGTGACGGTGGACGTTTGCGTGGCCGAAGGCCGCGTGAGCGATTTCGGCCATGACGTGAAGGCCTGCGCGCTCGGTCAGGCGTCGTCCTCCATCATGGCGCGCCATGTGGTCGGCTCGACGCCGGAGGAATTGCGCATGCTGCGCGAACAGGTGCGCCGGATGCTGAAGGAGAACGCGTCTCCGCCCGCCGGCAAATGGGCGGATGTGGCGGTGCTGGAGCCTGTGCGCGACTACAAGGCGCGCCACGCCTCCACGCTCCTGACGTTCGACGCCGTGGTGAAGGCGCTCGACGAGATCGAGGCGCGCGCGGGCGCGGCGTGAGCGCGCCTTCGCCCCCGCGCCCGGGGCCGCTCAGCGCGGCGGGCCGCTTCCTCGCCCATGGCCTGATCCGCTTTTATCAGCTCACCTTCTCGGCCTTCATGGGCCGGGGCTGCCGCTACATGCCCTCGTGCTCGGCCTATATGGACGATGCGATTCAGGCCCATGGCGTCTGGCTTGGCGGATGGATGGGCTTTGCGCGCCTGTGCCGCTGCCGGCCGGGCGGCGCATCGGGCTTTGACCCGGCGCCCGCGCGCGCGGACGCGCCCTTTTATGCGCCCTGGCGGGCGGCCGACTGGCGCGGCCCGCGCCGGTGCGAGAGCGCGCCGCCGCAGGACGACGGGCGTTAGCCTGCGATCTTCGAGAAATCCGCGACCGACCGCGTGGCTTCGCGCAGGGCGTTGAGCAAGGCGAGGCGGTTGCGGCGCTTGGCGTCGTCGGGATCGTTCACCGTCACCTTGTCGAAGAAAGCGTCCACAGGTCCGCGCAGGCGCGCGAGCGCGGACATGGCGGAGGCGAAATCCTCCGCGGCCAGCGCGGCGCGCGCGGCCTCCTGCGCCGCGGCGAGGGCTGCGGCGAGCGCCTTCTCCTCCTCGAGCGCGAAGAGCGCGGGATCGAAGGCTATTCCGAAATCCGCGCCCTTCTCCTTCTTCTCCTCGGCGCGCACGATATTGGCCGCGCGCTTGTAGCCGGCGAGCAGATTGGCGCCGTCGTCGCTCTCAAGGAAGGAGCCGAGCGCTTCGACGCGGCGCACCACCATCAGCAGGTCGTCGCTGGTCTGGCCGAGCGCGGCGTCGATGAGATCGTGCCGCGCGCCCTTGTCGCGCAGATAGACTTTCAGGCGATCGTGGAAGAAGGAGAGCAGGTCTTTCGTCAGCGCCGGCGCATCGCTCGCTTTGGCGGCGGGCGCGCCTTGCGCCAGCGCGGCCAGATGCGCGCGCGCCTGCGCGCCGATGGGCAGACGCACGCCGTTCTCCAGAACCAGCCGGATCACGCCCAAAGCCGCGCGGCGCAGCGCATAGGGATCTTTTGAGCCGGTGGGCTTTTCGTCGATGGCCCAGAAGCCCACGAGCGTGTCGATCTTGTCCGCCAGGGCGACGGCGATGGAGACGGGATTGGTCGGCGTGCGGTCGCTGGGGCCCTGCGGCTTGTAATGTTCCTCGATGGCCGCGCAAACATCGGCGTGTTCGCCTTGCAGCGCGGCGTATCGGCGGCCCATGAGGCCCTGCGTTTCGGGGAATTCGCCGACGACTTCGGTCGGCAGGTCGGCCTTGCAGAGCTGGCCCGCGCGATCGGCGAGCGCGGGATCGGCGCCCACGAGCGGGGCGATCTCGCGCGCAAGCGCCCGGATGCGCGCGACGCGCTCGCCCTGCGTGCCGAGCTTTTCGTGGAAGACGATGTTGAGCGCCTGCAATTTCGCGAGCCGCTGATCGAGCGGCTTGTCGCGATTGGCGTCGGTGACGTAATCGGGCAGCGGGCCCTGATCGGTCTTCCAGAAATAGAGCGCGTCGGACAGGCGCGCGCGCACCACGCGGGCGTTGCCCGCCGCGATGGCCTTGCCGCCGTCGCTCGCTTCGATATTGGAGACGAGGATGAACTTGTCGGCGAGCGCGCCGTCGGGCTTGCGCAGCACGAAACATTTCTGGTTGGCGCGGATGGTGGCGCGCACCACTTCGCCGGGAATGTCGAGAAAGGCTGCGTCGAACGTCCCCATCAGCACGACAGGCCATTCCACAAGGCCTGCGACTTCGTCGAGCAGGCCTTCGTCCTCCACCAGCTCCAGGCCTTGCGCGAGCGCGAGATCCTTCGCGTCGGCGAGAATGATGCGCTTGCGCCGTTCGGCGTCGAGAACGACCTTCGCCTTCTCCAGCGACGCCATGTAATCGTCGAGGCGGCGCACCTTGAAGGCGTCGGGCGCGAGGAAGCGATGGCCGCGCGTCATGTCGCTTGCGCGCACGCCGTCCACTTCGAAGGGCACGATCTCGGGATCTTCCGTCTCGGGGCCGAATGTGGCGACGATGGAATGGAGCGGGCGCACCCAGCGCAGCGAGTCCGTGCGCGTGGAGGCGGCGCCCCAGCGCATGGATTTCGGCCAGGGAAAGGCGCGCAGGATGGCGGGCAGAACCTGCGCGAGCACGTCGAGGGTCGGCGCGCCGGTCTTTTCGACCAATGCGACATAGAACTCGCCCTTGCCCTTGGGATCGGCCTCGATCTTCGCCTCGGCGAGGGAGGAGAGGCCGGCGGCGCGCAGGAAGCCTTGCACGGCGGCCTCGGGCGCGCCCACGCGCGGGCCCTTCTTTTCCTCGCGCACGTCAGGCTGGCGGGCCGGCAGGCCGGCCACATGCAGCGCGAGGCGGCGCGGGGTGGCGAAGGCGGCGGCGCCTTCATAGACAAGCCCGCGTTCGACCAGCGCGTCGGTGACGAGGCGCTTGAGATCGTCGGCGGCCTGCTTCTGCATGCGGGCCGGAATTTCTTCGCTGAAGACTTCGAGAAGGAGATCGGGCATCGGGCGTCGCCATTGGGGTCTGCGGCTTGTTAGTCGCAACGGCAGCCGATGTCACGCGCGGGCTCGCGTCTCAGGCGCCGGTGCCGGGGGGCTCGTTGCGGGCGTCGGCGGGCGGGCGCAGGCGGCGGATCAGCCGGTCGCGCAGGCTGATGGGGCGCTCCTGCGCCACCGCCGGCCCGCCTTTCACGCGCACGAGGTGGATCTGCCGGTCGTGGAAGGGTTCGAGTCCGGGACGGTGGCCCACATGGATCGCCATCGTGTCGGGCATTTCGTCGCGCAGATATTCCATCAGCTTGAACTGGCTCAGCTCGTCGAGCGCGGAGGTCGGCTCGTCGAGAATGAGGATGTCGGGCGGGGCGAGCATGGCGCGGGCGAAGGCGACGCGCTGCTGCTCGCCGCCGGAGAGAACGCCCGACCAATTCTCCGTCTCGTCCAGCCGCCCGACCAGATGGGACAGGCCGCAGCGCACGAGCACGCTTTCCATCTGCGCGCGCGTGACGGCCGCGTCGGGATGGGGATAGAGCAGGGCGTCGCGCAGGCTTCCCAGCGGAAAATACGGCTTTTGCGGAATGAACGAGACGCGCGCGCGTTCGGGGATGAGAATCTCCCCGCCGCCCCACGGCCACAGGCCCGCGATGGCGCGGATGAGCGTGCTCTTGCCGGAGCCGGATTCGCCGCGCACGAGCACTTTTTCGCCCGGGCGGATCACCGCGTCGGCGTCCTCGATCATCACCTTGCCGTCGTGCTGGGCGATATGCAGGCCGCGCAGATGGACGCAGGCGTCGGGGCTCGCGCCGATGGAGATGGTCTCGCTGCGTCCATGCACGCCGATCGTGGCGTCGAGCCGGTCGAGCGCGTCGTTGAGTTCGCTCACGCGCTGGGCGGAGGCGAACCAGTCGGCCAGCCGCAGCGCATTGTCCGCCAGCCAATTGAGCGCGGTCATCACCTGCACGAAGGCGGCGGCGGCCTGCATCAGCGAGCCCAGCGACATTTCGCCCGACAGATATTTCGGCGCGCCCAGAAGCAGCGGCACGACGGGCGCCAGCACATTGTTGGAGCCGAAGATCCAGGTCATGCGGCCCTGCTGGGTCATGACGGCGTACCAGCGGCGCACGACGTCGCCCAATGTTTCGGTGAGGCGCTGGCGTTCGTCCTCGTCGCCGCCGATGAGCGCGATGGTCTCGGCGCTGTCTTTCACGCGGGTGAGTTCGTAGCGCAATTGCGCTTCGGCCGCGGCCTTTTCCTCCACGCGCCGCACCAGCGGGCGGCCGATCAGGAACATCGCCCCGCTTGTGACCGCCGAATAGAGGATGCAGGCGATCACCATATAGCCGGGAATATAGACCCCGCCGATCTCCATGCCGCCGCCCACGAACCAGAGCACGCTGATGAAGGAGACGGCCGCGAGCGCGGCGTTGAGCACGCCCAGCGAAAAATCAACCAGCAGCTCCACGGCCAGTCGCGCGTCCTCCGACATGCGCGCTTCCGGATTCTCCGCGTCGCCGCCCACGATGCTGAGCTGGTAGAAGCGCCGCTCCGACAGCCAGCGGGCGAAAAGCGCCTGCGCCAGCCATTCGCGCCAGCGCACCTGCAGGCGCATGCGCATATGCAGCAGGCCCACCGCCGAACCCGCCGACAGCGCCGCCAGCCCGAAGACCAGGCCCACGCTGAACCAGATGGCGGGGAAGTCGCGCGTCTCCAGCGCGTCGAAAAAATATTTATTCCAGCGGTTCACCGCGAGCGCGGCGCCCACATTGGCGAACAGAAAGGCGAGAACGGCGAGCGTGAGCAGGGCGGCGCGCCGCCGCGTGGGGCCGCGCCAGAAGCCGCGCGAGAATTTCAGGAAGCGGCGCGCGCGGCCGGGCCGCGGGCCGATGATCGGTTCGGCGTCAGCGGCGGCGGCGGGGCGACCGTTGGGAGCCGCGTGAGCCATGCTGTGATGAGACCTGCTGTGATGAGACATGCTGGGAGGTGACATGCTGGGAGGTGACATGGCGCAGCTCATGGAAGGCGCGCCGCCTGCGGGCCGCCCCTCCAGCCCCAACGCCATCACAACCTTGGCGTTCCGCCGGCGGGCGGCCGCGGGCTAAAGGCCGTTGGAAAAGCCCTTGGGAAACGCCCTTGGGAAGGCGCCCCTTTACCGCGACGCCGGGCCGCTCTATATGCTCGGCCAGAGTATAAGAGGGACCGGCCGATCCGCGGCCGGAATTTTCGGCCCTCCCTTATGCTCAAACTGAGTAAAAGGAAGGCCATGGCCCAGACCCTTTCCGGCGCGCAGGCGCAATCGCGTTCGTCGCTCGCTCCCCTCGCCCCGCTTGCGCCCCTCACCGAGGCCGCGCGGCGCTATGGCGTGTTGCCGGCGCCCAATCTCGCCTGGACTCCCGAGGTCGAGCGCGCGACGGCGCATCTCTATGAGAAGGTGAAGGCCATCGTGCCGCCGGTGGAATGGCCCTTCCACGCGCCTTACGTGAAGGCGATCAACGAGCTGAAGAAAGAACGCAACGCGGTCATCCTCGCGCATAATTACCAGACGCCGGAAATCTACAATTGCGTGGCCGACGTCGTGGGCGATTCCCTGCAGCTCGCCAAGCTCGCGGCGCAGGCCGACGCCGACGTGATCGTGCAGGGCGGCGTGCATTTCATGGCCGAGACCTCAAAGCTCCTGAGCCCGGAGAAGACGGTGCTCATCCCCGATTCGCGGGCGGGCTGTTCGCTGGCGGAATCCATCACGTGCGCGGACGTGCGCGCGCTGCGCGCGAAATATCCCGGCGTGCCGGTCGTGGCCTATGTGAACACGTCGGCGGAGGTGAAAGCGGAGGTG
The DNA here is from genome assembly GCA_903918155.1 of uncultured Hyphomicrobiales bacterium. Classification (GTDB taxonomy): domain Bacteria; phylum Pseudomonadota; class Alphaproteobacteria; order Rhizobiales; family Beijerinckiaceae; genus Terripilifer. Next base: position 3,678 of record CAIXDD010000292.1, on the reverse strand, counting down.
GACATTTGCTGCACGTCCTCCAACGCGCTGAAAGTCGTCGAAAGCCTCGGCGCCGACCGCGTGATCTTCCTGCCCGACCAATATCTCGCCAAGAACGTGCAGGCGCAGACGAAGGTGAAGATCATCGCCTGGGCGGGCGCCTGCGAGGTGCATGAGCGGTTCACGGCCGAGGAAATGCTGCGCTATCGCGCCGACGATCCCTCGATCACCATCATCGCCCATCCCGAATGTCCGCCCGAAGTGGTGGAGGTGAGCGATTTCGCCGGCTCGACCGCCGCGATGATCGATTATGTGAAGACGAAACAGCCCAAGCGCGTCCTGCTCGTCACCGAATGCTCCATGGCCGACAATGTCGCCGCGGAGACGAAGGGGGTCACCGAATTCGTGCGCCCCTGCAATCTGTGCCCGCATATGAAGCGCATCACCCTGCCCAAAATCCTCGACAGCCTGCTCACCATGCGCGAGGAAGTGGTGATCGATCCCGCGCTGGCGCAGCGCGCGCGCCGCTCCGTGCAGCGCATGATCGATCTGGGCTGAACGCGCCCGTCGCGCCTGCGGAAGCGAGAGCCGCGCGTGAGCGCGGCTCTCTTGTCATGGCGCGGAGGTCGGGCCGCGATCAGCGTTTCTGGCGAGCGATCAGCTTTTCTGACGCGCGATCACCTGGTCCTTGACCCCGTCATAGACGTCCTTGGGCAGGATGTTCCTCTGCACCAGTTCGTCCTTCCCCTTGAAGGGGCGTCCCTTGATGATGGCCTCCGCGCGTGCGGGGCCCACGCCCTTCAGCTTCTCCAGCGTCGCCTTGTCGGCCGTGTTGATGTCCACGAGCTGCGCGGCGGGCGTCGTCGCGGTGACGGCGGGGGGCGCGAGGGCGGGCGCGGCTTGCGGCTTGGCGGCGATCGGGGCCGCCGGCGCGCCGGCCGGGGCCTGCGCAGGCGCCTGAGCCGATTGCGCGAGCGCGGCGCCGGCGAACGAGGCGGTGAGGGCGAGAGCGGCGAGAATGCGACGAGCGTGCATGGCTTCATCTCCTGTCATGACGGCGCTTCAGGTTTGCGTCGTCATGATGCGAAACTAGCGAGGCGGGGCTGAACGCAGCCTGAAGCGCGCCTTTATCGGGCGTTCAGCTTCGACCATCGCCGCGTCAGCGCATAAGGGGGCCGTTCGCCTGCAGGCTGCCGTGGCGGTCGGCGGCGGCGGCGCGCACGAAACGGGGTTGTTCGACGACATTGGCCCGCGCGCTCGCATGCGCGGGCGCGCGCGCGGCGTCGGCGGGCGCCGGCGGGCCATGGCTGAGGAGGGCGGCGAGGGCGGCCAGCGCCATCGCGCCCATAAGCGCGAGGGAGACGCGCAATTGCCGGCGCGCGTCCTGCGGGCTGACGGCGGTGACGAAGGCGTCCTCTGCGGGGGCGACGACGGGGCGGGGGCGCGCTGGCGGCTGAGGAACTTGCGTCTTCATGGCGTGCCTTTCGGCCTTTGGGCGCTGCGCTTTCGCGAGTCGGTCACCAACGCGAGCCCGCACGGGCGGTTCCGTGAAGCTGCGATCAAGCCGGGGCCTTGCGTTTTTGCCTGTTGCCGAGCCTGCGCGGGGCCATTATTTTGCGCCGCGGCCGCCGCCCGCCTGCGGGTGGCGGCTTTCTCGTTTCTCATCAGATCGGAGCAGAAGATGTCGTTCCTCGCCGGCGCCGTCACCCGCGTGAAGCCGTCCGCCACCATGGTGGCCACGCAAAAGGCGCGCGATCTCAAAAACGCGGGCCGCGACATCATTTCGCTTTCCGTCGGCGAACCCGACTTCGACACGCCGGACAATATCAAGAAGGCGGCCATCGCCGCCATCGAGCGCGGCGAGACGAAATATCCCCCGGTGCTGGGCATCGTGCCCCTGCGCGAAGCCATCGCCGCGAAATTCAAGCGCGAGAACGGCCTCGACTACAAGGCCTCGCAGACCATCGTCGGCACGGGCGGCAAGCAGATCCTCTTCAACACCTTCCTCGCCACCTGCGACGTCGGCGACGAAGTGGTGATCCCCGCGCCCTATTGGGTCAGCTATCCCGACATGGTGACCATCGCCGGCGGCACGCCCGTGATCGTGAAGACCTCGCTGGAGAGCGGCTTCAAGCTGCAGCCGGAAGATCTCGATCGCGCCATCACGCCGCGCACGAAATGGCTTCTGCTCAATTCGCCGTCGAACCCGACGGGCGCGGCCTATACGCGCGACGAGCTGAAGGCGCTCACCGACGTGCTGATGCGCCCGAAGAACAAGCATGTCTGGGTGCTCACCGACGACATCTACGAACATCTCACCTATGGCGACTTCAAATTCTATACGCCGGTGCAGGTGGAGCCCAATCTCATGGACCGCACGCTGACGCTCAACGGCGTGTCGAAATCCTATGCGATGACGGGCTGGCGCATCGGTTATGCGGCCGCGCCCGATTCGCTCATCAAGGCGCTGGACCTGTTGCAGGGCCAGCAAACCTCGGGCGCCTGCACGATCGCGCAATGGGCCTCCGTCGAAGCCTTGAACGGCCCGCAGGATCATCTGCCGAAGTTCAAGAAAGCCTTCCAGGAGCGTCGCGACCTCGTGGTCGCCATGCTCAATCAGGCCAAGGACATCAAGTGCCCGATGCCGGAAGGCGCCTTCTACGTCTATCCCGATTGCTCGCAGGCGCTGGGCAAGAAGACCCAGTCCGGCCAGGTCATCCAGACGGACGAGGATTTCATCAACCAGCTTCTGGAGCAGGAGGGCGTGGCGGTCGTGCATGGCACCGCGTTCGGCCAGGGTCCGAACTTCCGCATTTCCTATGCGGCCTCCACCAAGCAGCTCATCGACGCCTGCGAGCGCATCCAGCGCTTCACGGCGAGCCTCGTCTAGGCGCAGGCGCGCCGAGCGAGGATGCGAAGAAGGCCGGGCTCGCCCCGGCCTTTTTCATGCGGGCTGAGTTTCGCCGTCGCTCAGGCCGAGCGGGCCGCGCGAACCGCCGTCGCGTCGCGCAATGAATTTTCGATCTGCCAGACCCTGTAGGGTTTGGCGATGAAGGGCGCGTCGCGCAGATGAAGGGGAATGTCGCCGCGCGGGGCGCCGGTGACGAAGGCGAAGGGAATGCGCCGCGCCTTGAGCATCCGCGCGACCTCGAACACGCGCCCGTCGATCAGGTCCACGTCGAGAAAGGCGAAATCCGCCCCCGCAAGGCATTCGCGCGCCTCCGCCACCGAAAGCGCGACCGCGACGTCGGCCTGAGCGGCGTCTTGCGCGCCGCCTTGCGCGGCGCCTTGCAGGGCGTCTTGCAGGACGCCTTGCAGGGCGTCTTGCACGATGCTCTCGAGATCGAGCGCGACGAAAGGGTCATCTTCGACGATCAATATACGCACGCGCGCTCATCCTCATGCGGTCACGTCGGCGGTCGCGACGACGGTCGCGCCCGCCGGCGCGGCGTCGCGCCCTGAAGCAATGTCGAAGACCGCGGGAAGTTCCATCGTGCACATTCGTGCCGCACAAGGGAATGATCTGCGGACTTCTCACCGTATAATCACGACCTTGCGGGCGTAGGCCGTCGCGCCGATATTGGGAGGGACGGGAGTCGCGGCCAGAGGGGGCCGTCTTCCGCCTGATGGAGGACATTCATGACCATTCGGAACACGCCGACCCGGGGACGCGCCCTTGCGATCGCTGCGGCGCTCGGC
>CAIXDD010000291.1 GCA_903918155.1 uncultured Hyphomicrobiales bacterium | reverse complement strand
GCCGCATCGCCGTCCTCCTCCGCCGCAAGGCCAGCATAGAACCGCGCCTGCGGCATGGCGGGATCGAGCGCGAGCGCCCGCGCGATGGCGGCGCGCGCCTGAGGAACCATGCGGCCCTGCCCGGCCATCATATGGGCTTCCGCCTCCGCCGCCGCGCGTTCGGGCGTGGCGCCGAGCAGCCGACCGGCCTGCGCGAAGGCTTCGGCGGCCTGCGCATAGCGGCCGATCTGCATATAGATGGGAGCAAGCACTTCGAAGCCGCGCCCATCGCCGGGGTTGGCGGCGAGATGGGCCTCGACGCGGGCGATGGCGGCCATCGTGTCCATCTGCTCCGGGGCCGCCTGCTTGCGGGCGAGCAAGGGCTGGTCGGGCTGATCGGGGGCGCCGAGTTTCAGATAGAGCCCCAGCCCCACGCCGAAGACGACGGCGAGAGCCAGCAAGGCGGCGCCGGCGCGGGCGAGCCGCGACCCTTGCGTCTCCTCGGCGGCGGCGGGCGCGGCGATCAGGCGGCGGGCGGCCTCGGCGCGCGCGGCCTGCGCTTCGGCGGAGCCCATGAGGCCGCGCTCTTCGTCGCGGGCGATGGCGGCGAGTTCGTTTTCGTAGAAGGCGACGTCGATGGCCCGCCGCGACGCGGTCCGGGCGGCGGCGGTCCGGGCCCGCGCCAGGGGCAGCAGCACGCTCAGCGCGGCGGCGAGGGTCAGGAGGGCGAAAGCAAGCCAGATCATGCCAGAGCTTGTCTCACGTCCGGCCCGGAATTTGAAGCGAAAGCCGCGAAACCGTCAGGGCGGACGGACAGGCGTCAGGCGGGCTCCGGGAGGCGATCCGCCGCAGGGGCCGCCGCGCCGCGACGGACGAATCCAGCTTGATCTTGACAGCAATCACGCCCTCGGCAGGCGCAGGCGCGCCTTGAGCCCGCCCATGTCGGAATCCTCGAGGGTCAGCGCGCCCCCGTAAACCTTCGCGAGATCCGCCACGATGGACAGGCCCAGTCCCGAACCGGGTTTCGTCTCGTCGAGCCGGCGCCCGCGCGCCATCGCCTCCTCGCGCTGGCCGGCGGGCAGGCCCGGCCCGTCGTCCTCCACGCAGACAAGGAGGAAGCCCGGCGCCGCCGGATCGTCGGCCAGCGCGCCCGCTCGCACGGCCACCCGCGTCGTCGCCCATTTGCCGGCGTTGTCGACGAGATTGCCGACCATTTCCTCAAAATCCTGCCGCTCGCCGCGAAAGCGCAGGCCGAGCGCGCAATCGAGATCGAAGAGGACGCCGCGTTCGGCGTAGATCTTCTCGAACGTGCGCAAAAGTCCCTGCAGCGCGGGCTCCACATCGGCGGCGGAGCCGATCATGGTGGAGCGGGCGGCCGCGCGCGCGCGGTCGAGATAATAGGTCACCTGATCGCGCATGAGCGCGGTCTGCTCGCGCACCTTGCGCGACAGCGGGGAGGAGTCCGCGTCGGCTTCGTTGGCGATGACGCTGAGCGGCGTTTTCAGCGCATGGGCGAGATTGCCCACATGGGTGCGCGCGCGCTCCACCACCTCGCGGTTGGAGGCGATGAGCAGATTGAGTTCGCCCGCCAGCGGCGCGAGATCTTGCGGAAAGGCGCCGTCGATGCGGTCGCTGTCGCCGCGACGGATGGCGGCCACTTCATCCTGCAGGCGCCGCAGCGGACGCAGGCCATAGCGCACTTGCAAGGCCGTCGCGCCCACAAGCGCCACGCCCAGCGTGAGGAAGGAGACGAACAGCGCCAGCGTGAACCAGCGCGTCTGCGCGCTCACTTCATCCGCCGAGCCCGCGACCTGGACGATCCATTGCCCGTCGGCGCCGCCGTCGATGACGCGCTCGACCATGCGCAGGCGACGTTCGTCGGGCCCGATCACGTCGCCCTTGCGCAATCCCGTGGAATCGCGCGCGACGCCCGCCTCTGCGAGCGAGGGCAAGCGCGCGGCGAAAAGCGAGCGGGAGGTTTTCACCACGGCGCTGTCCACTCGCGCCACTTGCCAATACCAACCCGAGCGCGTCAGCTCGAACTGCGGCTCGCCGAGCTGGCCCGTCGCCTCGTCCCCCATGGCGACGTCGGCGACGATGGCGCGCAGATAGACCTCCAGCCGTTCGTCGAAGGCGCGCTGCGCGGCGGCGCGATAGATCGTGGTGAGCGCGAGCCCGGCGACGAGCAGGACGAGCGCGCTCCAGAAGGCGGCGGAGATGAACAGACGTTGCGCGATGGAGCGTTCGCCGCCCGACGGCAGGCGGAACGGCCCGCTCATGTCAGCGCGCCGCCGGCGGCGCGAGCAGATAGCCGAGCCCGCGGATCGTCTGGATCACGTCCACGCCGAGCTTCTTGCGCAGCCGCCCGACGAAGACCTCCACCGTGTTCGAATCGCGGTCGAAGTCCTGATCGTAGAGATGTTCGATCAGCTCCGCGCGCGACACCACGCGGCCGGCGTGGTGCATCATGTAAGCGAGCAGGCGGTATTCATGCGAGGTGAGGCGCACGGCGGCGCCCTCCACCGTCACGCGACCCGAGCGCGCGTCGAGGCGCACAGGCCCGCAAGCGATTTCGCTTGAAGCGTGGCCCGCGGCGCGGCGCACGAGCGCGCGCAGGCGCGCCAGCACTTCCTCCATGTGAAAAGGTTTGGCGACGTAATCGTCGGCGCCGGCGTCGAAGCCCTGCACCTTGTCGCTCCAGCGGTCGCGCGCCGTGAGCAGGAGCACCGGCGTCTTGCGCCCCGCGCGGCGCCATTCCTCGAGCACGGACAATCCGTCCTTCTTCGGCAGGCCGATGTCGAGCACGATGGCGTCATAGGGTTCGGTGTCGCCGAGGAACCAGCCCTCCTCGCCGTCGAACGCCTTGTCGACCGCATAGCCGGCCTGTTCCAGCGCGCCTACGAGCTGCCGGTTCAGGTCCTTGTCGTCCTCGACCACGAGCAAGCGCACTTCGCCGCCTCCGCCTCGCCGTTCGTCTTGCCCTCAGGGCTTGCCGACCGGCTGTCCGTTCGCCGCGTCCACATTCACGCGCAGCACTTTGCCGTCGCGCCGCAGCAGCGCCATCTCATACACGAAACCGGCGCCCACGCGACAGAGGCGCGAGCGCAAAGGCTCCGCCTGCGCCTTGCGGGCGGCGGCGCGCAAGGTCGCCAAGGGATCCGCCAGCCCGTGGCGCGCGACGGCGGCGCGGGTTTCGGCTGCGGACAGGCAGGCGCGCTCGGCCTGCGCGGCGGGCGCAGCCTCGAGAACGTCGGCGAGCGGGGAGGCCGGCAACGACAGATAGAACAGGGCGGACAGGGCGAAAGCGGGAAACATGCTGCAAGCCTAGCCGGGAGGGATGAACGGCGCCTGAACGACTAGGGCTCCGCCTCCTGCGCCGCCCGCTCCTGCCCGCGTATGTGATCGGCCAGCGCCGCCAGCCGCCCCGCGCAGCGCGCCAGCGCCATTCGGTCGAGCGCCCACAGGCGCGCGATTTCAGGCCCGGCGAGTCCGTGTTGCGGAAGCCATTGGGCGTCGTCGCAGGGACGCGTCAGCAGGTCAGGGGCCGGCGCGGGCGCGAAGACCGGGGCGACGGATCGCGTCAAGGGCGCGCACGAGGCCAGGCTCAAGGCAAACAGGCTCACGAGGCCGAGCGCCGGAAGCCTCCGCTTGGGCGACTGCATGCTCCAGGGCATCGATGCGCTCCTGCATGAGGTCGCGTTCGTCTTCGAGCGCGACGAGGGCGGCCTGCGTGCGGGCCGCCTCCGTCTGCGCGCGGGCGACGGCCTGCGCCGCCATGTCGGATGCGAGCGCGCGCGCGGCTTGCGCGCCG
>CAIXDD010000290.1 GCA_903918155.1 uncultured Hyphomicrobiales bacterium | reverse complement strand
GCCGCCGCCACCGCCGCCAGAGGAGCTTGCGGTGGTGAAATCAAAGCTCGACCCAGCAAAAGCATTGCCCGCAAGATCGCGAACCGTCCCTGACGCCACCTGCACGGTGTAAGATTCGCCGGCAGCTAAATCAGCGGTGGGATTAATGATGAGCTGATCACCCGACACCTGCACCTGAGCCGCATCCGTTACGGAAATCGTGCGCGTGCCGGATGCAGAAGTGAGAACGATGTTCCCACTTCCGGCCTGAATAGTCTCAGAGAAGGTGATGACCACGTTGGAGGAGAGCGCGACGTTGTTCGCGTTATCGGCAGGGGACGCCGAAGCGATCGTTGGCGCGGTCGTATCGACGAATGTTGAAAGGCTCAACGTGTAGGAGCCCGTAAACTTTCCATAAGCGGCGGCGGATAAGTAATAAACGCCATCCGCCGTGGGTGTGAACGTGAGCTTCGAATCCGCGCCCACGCCCGAATCGTCATCAGATGTGCCGATGATCAGGCGGCCCTTTGAATTGTAGATCCCCTTGATGAATGGATCTGCGAGCGACCCAGACGAGGAGTCGGCGCCCTTCTGTTCGATCACATAGGTCACGCCGCCGGTCAGCGACACGCGCACCCAGTCCGCATCGCCGGAACGGCCGATGTTCGAGCTCAGCGATCCCCCAGGCGCAAGGCTCGCCGTGGTCTTGACCGTGGCCAGAATATCCACCTCAGCGCGGTCCACCTGTGATTTGGCGCGCTTCACGACGAGGTCATCCGCAGGCGCGAACTCCGCTCCGCCGAGATGATGCGCGTCCTGCAAGAACAAGAATGGATTCCGCACGAGAGGCTCCAACCAAGATCAAAGGCGCGCGCTCCGCGCCTCCCTGCCGCCGCGACGATATGATCACCCGGACCGTATGCGAACGAGCAACATCTCAAAACCTAGCACAAAGACAGATAACAAGATGATTACACCAACTGCTAATTTGCGTCTTTAGCGTCGTTTCATTCTTTGAGGCGCTCCGAGATGCGCGCAACGCACGCCTCCGGCGACAGATTGAGCGTCTGCAACACGATTTCCGCGTCTTTCGGCGCCTCATATGGGCTGTCGATGCCGGTGAAGTTCTTGAGATCGCCCCGGCGCGCCTTCGCATAGAGACCCTTGACGTCGCGACGCTCGCATTCCTCGATCGGGGTGTCGACGAAGACCTCGACGAACTCTCCGGGCTCAAACAACTCGCGCGCCATACGCCTCTCGCTACGGTAGGGCGAAATAAAGCTCACGAGAACGATCAGGCCGGCGTCCACCATGAGCTTGGCGACCTCCGCGACGCGGCGGATGTTCTCCACGCGATCCGCCTCGGTGAAACCAAGATCTCGGTTAAGGCCATGCCGCACATTGTCGCCGTCGAGGAGATAGGTGTGGCGCCCTTCCACGTGCAGGCGCTTCTCCAGCAGATTGGCGATCGTCGACTTCCCCGAACCTGACAGACCCGTGAACCAGAGGCAGGCCGGCTTCTGATGTTTGAGCAAAGCGCGCGCGCTCTTGTCGATCTCAAGCGCTTGCCAATGAATGTTGCGCGCCCGCCGCAGCGCGAAGTCGATCATCCCGGCGCCGACGGTCTCGAACGTGAGCTTGTCAATGAGGATGAACGCGCCCAGCGTCCGGCTCTGCTGATATGGCTCAAACACCAGCGGCGCGGCGGTCGAAATATTCACGACCGCGATCTCGTTGAGACCAAGAGACTTTGCGGCGAGTTGCGCGCCCGTGTTCACGTCCTCGCGATACTTAGATCGG
>CAIXDD010000289.1 GCA_903918155.1 uncultured Hyphomicrobiales bacterium | reverse complement strand
TCGGGCTTGTGGCCGGAGGGAATGACCTGCCGCTTGAGCAGATGGCGCTCGCGCGTCTCCATGTCATAGGCCCACGCTTCATAGGGGCGCGTCATGGAGGAATAGCCGAAGCGCATTTCGTTCGTGTCGAACTCCAGCACGTCTTCGAGATCCAGATCATAGGCGTCTTCGTCGAAGGCGATGGCGTGTTCCGCGCCGTCGGCGATGCGGGAAACGACGATGCGCGGCAGGCCGTTCTCAAGTTCGGTGCGCACGAGATGGCGCGCGAAGGCGACGCAGCCGGTGATCATGCGCCCCGCCTTGTGCGGCGTCCTCTCGCGCCAGTTCGCGCGCGCGGGCGCCGACAGCGGCGCCTCGACGATCTTGAAATCGTCGCAGCCGTCGGCATTGGTGAGGATGAACAGGCTCTCGCCGTGATGATCGACGTCGTAGCGCAATTTCTCCGTGCGCGGCTCCACGATGCGCGCGGGCGCCTCGGGCTTGCGCAGGTCGATGAGGCGGGTCTCCGACGTCTCGTGATCCTCCACCTCGATCGTCATATAGACGCCCGATTGCGTCTCGCCGATGCGCACGAACCAGCGCGAATCCGTCTCTTCGTATATCAGCCGGTCCTTGGCCTGCGGCTCGCCGAGCCGATGCAGGAAGACGCGGCAGGGGCGATGGTTGTCGTCCATCTTCACATAGAAGAAGGCCTTGGAATCCGCGCTCCACACCACGTCGCCGTCGGCGTCGCGCACCACGTCGCGCAGGCTCTTGCCGGTGGCGAGGTCGCGCAGGCGGATCGTGTAATATTCGCTGCCGCGATCATCCGCGCTCCAGGCGAGCAGCCGATGGCAGGGCGAATGGACGGCGCTGGCGAGATCGAAGAACGCCTTGCCCTTGGCCAGCGCTTCGCAATCCAGCATCACCTGTTCCTTGCCGCCGGCGCGCGGGCGACGGCAGATGAAGGGATGCTGCGCGCGTTTCGCGTAGCGGCTGAAATAGGTCCAGGGCCCGTCGGGCGTGGGCGGATCGGAATCGTCCTCCTTGATGCGCCCGCGCATTTCTTTGGCGAGCGCCTTGCGCAGCGCGCGCGTGGGCTTGAGAACCGCCTCGCAATAGGCGTTCTCCGCATCGAGGACGGCGCGGATCGGGCGCGGCAGCGCGGCGGGCGTGCGCAGCACCTTGCGCCAATTCGTCGCGCGCAGCCAGGCGTATTCGTCGACGATCTCGCAGCCATGCACGATGCGCGTCACGGGCTTTGCTGGCGGCGCGGGGGGCGGCGGCGGCGCTCGCGTGGCTTTGGCTTTCGCGGGCGCGGTTTTGGCTCGCGTCTTTTTGGCTTGCGTCTTTTTGGATTGCGTTTTCGCGGCTTTCGCCTTCGCTGCGGCGGGGTTCTTCGCGGGCGGTTTCTTCATCTGGCGTCTCATGATGGGCGCGGGCGCCGCGACGCGGCAGGTTTCGACCTGAAGTGGTAGGGCGATGCGTCCGCGCCTGCAAGCGGGGCATGGGCGCGCGTTGGCAAGCGCGGTTTGGTGCTATGATGGCCGCATTGTTTTGAGTCGATGAGCGCAAATATTTTCATGACGTCGCGGAAAGATTCATGTCCGACACCCAACTTCATCTGCAGCTCGCCGCTGAAATCGTCGCCGCTTACGTCGGCAATAATGCGGTCGCCCCGTCCGAATTGCCGGCCCTGATCAGCCAGGTTCATGCGGCGGTCGCCCGCGTGGCGGCGCAGGCGCCCGCCGTCGCGGAAGCCCCCCGGCCCGCCGTCTCCGCGCGCCGCTCCGTGCATGACGATTACATCGTCTGTCTGGAGGACGGGAAGAAATTCAAGTCGCTCAAACGCCATCTGCGCACGCAATATGGCATGACGCCCGAGCGCTATCGCGAGAAATGGGGCCTGCCGGGCGATTATCCCATGGTCGCGCCCAATTACGCGAAAAAGCGCTCGCAGCTCGCCAAGAATATGGGCCTCGGCCAGCAGGGCAAGGCCGCCCAGGCGCGCGAGGCACAGGCGCGCGAGGCCCAAGCGCACGAGGCCAAGGCGCGCTAGGGCAAAAAAACGTCAAAGAGGCGGCGCTTGCGTGGGGTCTTGCGCGCGCTCGTCCGGTCGGCGCGCGAACAGCGCTTCGGCCTGCGCGCGCAGGCTCGCTTTGCCGCGCGGCGTCTGCGGCCGGGCGGGGCGGCGTTCCGGGCGCGCGCCCGGCGCCGCCGGGTCGGTGGCGGGG
>CAIXDD010000288.1 GCA_903918155.1 uncultured Hyphomicrobiales bacterium | reverse complement strand
CGATTCCCCCGATATCTCCTTCGACCGTTCGATCAATCCCTATCGGGGCTGCGAACATGGCTGCGTCTATTGTTTCGCGCGTCCCACCCACGCTTATCTGGGCCTGTCGCCGGGGCTCGATTTCGAAACGCGCCTCTTCGTGAAGGAGGGCGCGACCGCCCTGCTGGAGCGCGAATTGTCCGCGCCGCGCTATCAGCCGCGCACGATCGCCATCGGCGCCAATACGGATCCCTACCAGCCGATCGAGAAAGAGCATCGCGTGATGCGGCAGGTTCTGGAGGTTCTCGCGCGCACGAATCATCCGGTCTCCATCGTCACGAAATCCGCGCTCGTGCTGCGCGATCTCGATTTGCTCGCGCCCATGGCCGCCAAGGGGCTCGCGAAAGTCGCCTTGTCCGTCACGTCGCTGGACGGCAAGCTGTCGCGGTTGATGGAGCCGCGCGCCGCCCAGCCCGCCAGGCGGCTGGACACGCTGCGCGCGCTCGCGCAGGCGGGCGTGCCCACGGGCGTGATGGCGGCGCCGGTCATTCCCGCGATCAACGAACATGAGATCGACGCCATTCTCGCCGCAGCCCATGCGGCGGGCGCCCGCGAGGCGGGCTATGTCATGCTGCGCCTGCCGCTTGAAGTGGAGCAGATCTTCGGCGAATGGCTGCTCGCCCATTTTCCCGACCGCTATCGCCGCGTGATGTCGCTCGTGCGCAGCGTGCGCGACGGCAAGGCCTATGATTCCACATGGGGCAAGCGCCAGACCGGCGACGGGCCCTATGCCTGGATGACCGGGCGGCGCTTCGAACTGGCGGCCGCGCGTCTGGGGCTCAACCAGCAGCGCGTGAAACTGCGCACCGACCTCTTCGTGAGCCCGAGGGGGCCGAGCGCGCAATTGTCCCTGTTCTGAAAGTCCTGCGTAAGGAGTATCCGCGATGGCGATGTATCCCGGCGTTTCCCTCATCACGCTCGGCGTGGCGGACGTGGCGCGCGCGCGCGGATTTTACGAGAGGCTGGGGTGGCGGCTTTCGCAGGGCGCGAGCACGCCCGAGGTCGCGTTCTTCATGCTCAACAATGTCGCGCTCGCCCTGTTCGGCCGCGCCGACATGCTGGAGGACGCGGGATTCGACGCGCAGCAGGCCCAGCACGCGCAGCAGGCGAGAGCGGCGCCCTCCGTCATTCTCGCGCAAAACCATCCCGCCCCGCAGGCGGTCGACCGTGCGATCTCCGCCGCCGTCGCCGCCGGCGGATCTCTCGTCAAACAGGGGCAGCCCACGGCCTGGGGCGGCTATCACGGCATGGTCGCCGATCCGGACGGCCATGTGTGGGAGCTGGCGTAGAATCCCGCCTTCCCGCTCTCGCCGAGCGGGGAGGTCGAGCTGCCCCCTTGAGCGCGCGCGAAAGCCGGCCCCTTCAGCCTCCCAGACCCATGCGGCTCACCAGCCAGCCGAATGTGGCGATCACCACGATCAGCGTCAGCAGGTTGATCAGCACCGCCATGGAGAAGGCGGAAGCGGGCGGATGGTCGGAGCCCGTTGCGCCGGCGGAACGCGACAGGGTGGCGGGCTGGGCCTGCAGGCCGCGCCCGTCGAGGGTCGCTTCCGCCAGATGGCGATAGGTCGCCAGACGGCGGGGCGTGGATTCGCCCAGCGTGTAAGCCGCCAGCTCGATCTCGCTGGGCCCGCGGCCGAATTCCCGGCCGTAGGACACGAGGAAATCGTGCTTGTTCTGCTTGTAGATCGAATAGGCGACGAGGCCCACGACGTCCGAATCGCTGGTCACCAGAGATTCGAAGACCGAGCGGCGCTCGCCCGGCTCTGCGGCGGCCATGTCCCCGTAAGCCGGGGCGTTCTCGAAAGAATGCGTTTTTTCAAAAGGCTGCATGCGCTCAAACATGGGCGTGCGCTCGCCCGCTTCCGTCCGTTCGGCATTTTCGACGCTCGACATCGGCGATTTCTCCGTTTTCGAAACCATCGAGAACTATATCGTAACTTTTGAAACGACAAATGTTTTGCGAACAGAGGCGTTTCCGCGCGGCATGGCGCGCGCGCCTTCGGCGCGTGGGGCGAATCCTTGCGCGCGCCGTTGGCGCGCCGGCGCGCTGGATCGCGCAGGGCCCGCATGCGACAAAGCCGCATGCCTGCGTCCGCCTCCGCTCCCAGTTTCCGCCGCGAACGCGCCCTGATCCGCGCGGGCGTCTGGCCGGTCGCGGGAATGGACGAGGCGGGCCGGGGGCCGCTTGCGGGACCGGTGGCGGCGGCCGCCGTCATCCTCGATCCCGCCCGCCTGCCGCGCGGACTCGGCGATTCGAAAGCCTTGAGCGCGGCGGCGCGGGAGGTCGCCTTCGAGGCGATCATGGCGCGGGCGCTCGCGATTGGCATCGGCTTCGCCCCGGCGGAGGAAATCGACCGCATCAACATTCGGCAGGCGACGTTCGCGGCCATGCGGCGCGCCTTGGCGGGCCTGTCGCTGCGCCCGCTCCACGCCCTCGTCGACGGGTCCGACGCTCCGCCGGGCCTGGCCTGCGCCGTCGAGACCATCGTGAAGGGCGATTCCTCCTGCCTGTCCATCGCCGCCGCCTCCATCGTCGCGAAGGTCACGCGGGATCGGCTGATGCGTCGGCACGACCGCGCCTGGCCGCAATACGGCTTCGCCAGCCATATGGGCTATGGCGCGCCCGCCCATTTGGCCGCGATTCGCGAACATGGCGCCTGCCCGTTGCACAGACTTAGTTTTGCGCCATTGCGAACAAAGGTTTGAGATAAATTATTCTTGGCCTTGGCAAGCCGAATGAGCTTGGCTGCAATACTTTCCGGGGTTTCGTTAACGAAGCCGTCGCGAAAAGGCACAGCGTCAGGCGCCCCTCCTAAACGCGCCTTTTACCCAAACGCCCGCATATTCGCGTTGTCAGTTGCGTAACCCGGTAAGTGTTCCATGCGTATCGCACGAGCCGGAGCGGCCGGCCCGAGATCCCGGATTCAGGTCACGCGTACCGGGGTTTCGACGGCTTCCGATCGCGCCGCAGCGGCGGCGCAAAAAACTTCGGCGCAGTCGAGCGCCGCGCCGAGAAACACGATTCTCCTCGGCGATTGCATCGACTCGCTGCGCGGCTTGCCCGAGTCCAGCGTCGATCTGGTTTTCGCCGATCCGCCCTATAATCTGCAGCTCGAAGGCGCTCTCTCGCGTCCCGACCAGAGCGTCGTGGACGCCGTCGACGACGATTGGGACAAGTTCG
>CAIXDD010000287.1 GCA_903918155.1 uncultured Hyphomicrobiales bacterium | reverse complement strand
TCCCTCGATCTCATGACCAGCCAGCTAGAGGGCGAGGATTGGTGCATCGCAGCCGACAAGGCCATGGCGCGCGCCGCCGCCCAGCTTGAGGAGCTGCACGCCTTGCTTTCGCAAATCTCCGAATTCGCCCATGCAAAGAAGAACGCGCTGCAATAGCCGCCCACTCGCCCGTCATGCGCCGACCTCCTGAACCCGCGCTTTGAACGCCCGCTTGGGCCACCCGCTTGGGCCGCCCGCTTGGACCGGGCGCCAAGATGTCCTAAACACGGGCGAATATCCGGGGGGACCGATGAGCGGCGTGCGGACCGACAGCGAAGTGATCGTGGCGGGCGGCGGCCCAGTGGGATTGTGCCTCGCGCTCCTTCTCGCCCGCGCCGGCGTTTGGGTGCAGGTGTTCGAGGCCGAACCCCAGATCACCGAGGACCTGCGCGCCTCCACCTTCCACCCCCCGACCCTCGACATGCTGGAGCCCCTGGGCGTCGCCGGCGATCTCGTGGCGGCCGGCCTCGTCTGCCCGCATTGGCAGATCCGCCTGCATCCCGACGGCGACCGCGCCGTCTTCGATCTGTCGATCCTCGAAAAAGACACGCGCCATCCCTATCGGCTGCAATGCGAGCAATGGAAATTGTCGCAGGCCCTGCTCGCGCGGCTCGAAAAGGAGCCCCGGGCGCGCATCTCCTTTTCAGCCCCTGTCGTGGACATGGCGCAGGACGCGGCGGGCGTATCGGTGACGGTGGAGACGCCGCAGGGACGAGAGACCCATCGCGCGCTTTATGTGGCGGGGGCGGACGGCGCGCGCAGTTTCGTGCGCAAGTTCCTCGACCTGCCCTTCGAGGGAGAAACCTATCCCGAGACGACCTTGCTGGCGACGACGGTCTTTCCCTTCGAGGATCATCTCGAAGGCCTCTCCAACGTCACCTATTGCTGGAAGCGCGACGGCAATTTCTCACTGCTGAAAGTGCCGGGACGCTGGCGCGTCTCTATCTATCCGCGCGAGGATTTGTCCATCGAGGAACAGCTCGCGCCAGAGATGATCGAGAAAAGCCTGCAGGAGATCGTGCCGCGCGCGGTCGCCTATGAGGTGCGCGAGAAACGGCCCTATCGCGTGCATCAGCGCATCGTGCCGACCTATTTCAAGGGCCGCGCCGCGCTCGCCGGCGACGCCGCCCATCTCAATTCGCCGTCCGGCGGCATGGGGCTGAACGGGGGCGTGCATGACGCCTTCGAGCTTTGCGCCGCGCTCGTCGACATGCTGCGCAACGGCGCCGATGAACGCCGCCTCGCGCTCTATGACCGGCGCCGCCGGCCGGTCGCGCGCGACCAGATCATCGCGCAGGCCGACCGCAACCGCGCGCGCATGCGCGAGAAAGACCCCGAGAAGCGGCGCGAATTGCTCGCCGGCCTGCAGGCCATCGTCGCCGATCGCGCCAGGCTCCATGATTATCTGCTCAAATCCTCCATGATCGAGGGATTGCGGCAGGCCGAAAGCATCGTCTGACGCGCGGAGGAGTTCATGACCGTTGAATATGCTTCGCGCGCGCTCGTGGGCGTGCTCACGCCGCAGGCCAATACGACCGTCGAGCCCGAATACGCCATTCTCGCGCCGCGCGATTGCGCATGGATCAATGCGCGCATGCTCTCGCCCTGCTCGACCATCGAGGAGCGGCTGGTCGATTACTGGGGCGAGGCGCCGCGTTTCGCGCGCCAATTCGCTAATGCGCCCATCGGCTCCATCGCCTTCGCCTGCACGGGCACGTCCTATCTCGTGGGGCTGGAGGCCGAAGACCGCGTGCTCGCGCAGGTGACGCGGGAATCGGGCGGCCTGCCGGCGATGAGCGCGGCCACTTCCGTCGTCCATGCGCTCAAAAGTCTCGGCGCGAAGAAGATCGGCCTCGTGTCGCCCTATATGGGCGCGCTGGATGACGCATGCGCGCCTTATTGGCGCGCGCGCGGCTTCGAAGTGGCCGCCAAGAGCAACGCCACCGGCGCCACCCATGAGTTCCACCCGATCTATTCGCTGCCCTCCGGATCGGCGCAATACGCCCTCGACCAGATGCCCGACGACGAGCTGGACGCCATCGTGATGCTGGGAACCGGCATGCCGACGCTCGCGCCCATCGCGCGCACGCCCTACAAGGGACGCACGCCCGTTCTGTCCTGCATGTTCTGCGTCGTATGGATGAGCATGCTGCTCGCCGCGCGTGAAGAGGCGGACAGGGACAGCCTGCACGGCTGGCTCAAGGGCGCGTGGTGGCGCGAGCGCATGGGCCTTCCGCGCGCGTGAGAACCAGCGCGCAAGTGAGCGTGCAAGTAAGCGCGCAAGTCAGCGCGCCCGCGCGCCGGCCCAGGGCCGCGCCTGCGCGTCGCGCGCGAGAAAACGCTCGATGTCCTGCGCATGGGACCGCGTGAGATCGACGGCGTCCCATCCGTTGAGCAGGCGTCGCCTCCAATCGGGCCGCACGTCGAAGGCGAAGGTCCTGTCGCCCGCGCGCACGCTCTGCGCCTCCAGATCGACGCGG
>CAIXDD010000286.1 GCA_903918155.1 uncultured Hyphomicrobiales bacterium | reverse complement strand
TGATCGACATCGCCGAACGCGAATTGATGACGAGCCTCGACGAACGCGCGGCCCGGCAGGCGGCGGAAGCCGCGCGCCGCGTCTCGGTTGTGACCGCCGTCAGTCCGCGCGCGCTGGTCGATCTGCTCTTCGTCGCCGCCCAATCGCTGCGCCTCGTGCGGCGCATCGCGGAAATTTATGGCGGGCGTCCGGGCTGGCTGGGCTTTCTGCGCATCCTGCGCTCCGTGGGCGCCCATCTCGTCATCACAGGCGGCATGGCCGCAGGCGATTCCCTCGTGCAGCAAGCGCTCGGCCATGGGCTGGCCGCGCGTCTTTCGGCGCGTCTGGGCGAAGGCGTGCTCAACGGCCTGCTCACCGCGCGCGTGGGCCTGTCCGCCATGGCCGTGTGTCGGCCCATGCCCTATGCGGCGCGCAAGCCGCCCGGCGTGAGCGAGATCGCGCCCTTCCTGTTCAAGGGCGAGGCGTGACCCGGCGCGCGACGTCGCGCGCCAGCCGCGCAAGCGCCATGGCGAGGCCGGCGCCCAGAACCCACCAGGCGGGTCGCACGACATAAGAGAAATCGAGATTGGCCGCGAGCACGCGCATGGCGTCCGCGCCTGTCGCGAAGGCGTAATAGCCCGCCTCGATGAGCGCCGTGGCGAAGCCCGCGCAGAAGGCCAGCGCAAGCAGGCTCACGCTCCCGAAATCGCCCGCGCGTTTGCGCAAGAGGCGGAAGCCGGCGAACAGCGCGCACAGGCCCGCCATCAACGCGGCCTGCGTCGCGTCGAGCCGCACGAGCATGAAATAATGCACGAGGCTCGCGATCGCGATCGCATAGATCCACGCATGCAGATCGTTCCAGCCGGCGGAGCCCAGCCTGCGGATCGCCGCCTCATTGGACGTCACGCCCAGCGCGATCATGCCGAATGTCGCAAGCCAGCCGATGAACAGATAAACGCGCAGGACGGATTCGCTGAGAATGGCGCGCCAGACGAAATCCTCCTGCGCGAACCAGAAGCCGATATGCGCCAGCGTATAGGCGAGCGCGGCCAGCCCCAGCATGCGCCGCACGACGTAAAGGCGGTTCCAGCGGGTGGCGTGGCGCAGCGGCGTGACCGCAAGCGCCGCCACGAGCGCGCGCAGCGCCCAATCGCCCGTCTCGCGCAAGGCGTCCGTCACGGGCTTGGGGGAAAGCTCGCCCGCTTGCCAGCGCCACGCGATCCACGCCGCCGGCGCGCAGCAGGCCAGAAACACCGCAAGCTTCAGCCAGGAGAGGCGGCCCGCACGATCGGTCCAGGGCGCGAAGGCGGCGAAGGGAGCGTGCGGTCTGGCTGTCATCGCGCCGATTATAGGCCCCCGGCCCGACTTCTCCAGCAAGATGACGCGGGCGCGTCAGGCGACGCCGAGCTTCTTCTGCAGGCTCGACGAGGAGGTGGTGTATTGGAACACCACTTTCTTGTCGGGATAGATGTAGCGATTGGCCTTTTGCGCGGCGAGCGCGGCCTCGTGGAAGCCGGAGAGAATGAGCTTCAACTTGCCCGGATAGGCGTTGATGTCGCCGATGGCGAACACGCCGGGCACGTTGGTTTCGAATTTCTCCGTGTCCACCGGAACGAGGTTTTCGTTCAGGTTGAGGCCCCAATGCGCGATGGGCCCGAGCTTCATGGTGAGGCCGAAGAAGGGCATCATGCGCTCGCAGGCGATGTCGAACGCGCCCCCGTCATTGCCCTTCACGGAGACGGCGGAGAGTTCGCCGTTCTCGCCCTTCAGCCCCGTCATCTGGCCGAGCACGAGATCCATCTCGCCGGCGGCCACGAGTTCGCGCATCGCGTTCACCGAATGGGGCGCGGCGCGGAATTCGTCGCGCCGATGCATCAGCGTCACGCGTTCGGCGATGGGCTGCAGGTTCAAGGTCCAGTCGAGCGCGGAATCGCCGCCGCCGACGATGAGCACGCGCTTGCCGCGGAAGGAATCCATCTTGCGCACGGCGTAGAAGACCGACGTCTCCTCATAAGCCTCGATGCCCGGCACCGGCGGCTTCTTGGGCTGGAACGATCCGCCGCCCGCCGCGATGAGCACGACTTTCGCCTCGAAGACGAGGCCGCCATTGGTGCGCAGGCGGAAGAGGGGCGCCTGCGGCGTGCCCAGGCTCTCCAGCTCGTCCACCTGTTCGTTGAAATGGAAGGTCGGCGCGAAGGGCTCGATCTGCTTCATCAGATTGTCCACGAGGCCCTGCCCCGTGATCTGCGGAAAGCCGGGAATGTCGTAGATCGGCTTCTCGGGATAAAGCTCCGAGCACTGGCCGCCGGCCCGCGGCAGGATGTCGAGGACATGGGCCTTGATGTCGAGCAGGCCGAGTTCGAACACGGCGAACAGGCCGCAGGGGCCCGCGCCGATGATGAGGGCGTCGGTCTTGATGGTCTCGCTCATGTCCCGCAGTCCTTGTGAACGCCGCCGCGGGGAGCCCCGCGGCCGCACTGGCCCCTGCTTATTTCAACATGCAGGCTTTGTGAACCAGATTATTATACAGGATAAACCTGCATTATCCCTGCTGCTCCGGCGTGCGCAGGACGAGGCCGTCGATCGCGGCCGTCACCCGGATCTGGCAGGACAGGCGCGACTCCGTGCGCACGTCATAGGCGAAATCGAGCATGTCCTCTTCCATGGATTCGGGCTTGGGGAGTTTCTCGACCCAGGCCTCGTCCACATAGACATGGCAGGTGGCGCAGGCGCAGGCGCCGCCGCACTCGGCCTCGATGCCGGGCACGTCGTTGCGGATCGCCGCCTCCATCACGGTCGAGCCTTCCTCCGCCTCCACGGTTTTGGACTGGCCGCCGGCGTCAATGAAAGTGATCTTGACCATGGGTTTCTCGCGTCGCGTGGGAGTCAAATGCCGCCGGTTCGCTCCGGCGGCGCTTTCCTACCCAATTGCGCGCCGTTTGGCGAGGCCCGGCCGCTCAGGCGTCCTTCAGAAGGTCGGCGATCTTGGCGCGGACCTCGCGCACGCGCGCGACCAGAGCGGCGCGATGGACGTCGAGTTCGGCCTCGCCGGCCGGAGACAGGAGCGCTTCGCCATAGATTTCGGCCGCCGCCGCCACATGGCCCGCCCCCACCGCCCGGGCCGATCCCTTGAGCGTGTGGCACAGGTCGCGCACCCAGCGCCGCTCGCCCAGCGCCAGGCCGGAGTCCAGCCGCAGCAGGATCTGTTCGGACTGGCGGTCGAACAATTGCAGCAGTTCAAGCTCCAGGTTCCGGTCGCCCAGCGACTGGGCGGAGAGATGCACGAGATCGAGGACGGGCGCGTCCGGCGCGCCGCCCTCGGGCCGTTCGACGGGCGCCTGCGCGGGACGGGACGTCTGCAATGGGATGGTCATGAAAGCTCCGGGGGGACATCGAACGCAGCGAAAGCGCGGGCCGAACCGCAGCGCGAAACGGGAGCGAGCTTCGACCCAATTGGTGAAACGCTCGTTAACGACGTTTATCAATGACGCGGCGAGACCCGTTCCCAACCCTTGGGCGGAAGAGTAAATTGATGATGGGTTAATTTGACCGGGCGCTCGTTGGAACGCGCGGAAAAGGGGCGAGCGCCGGCGATTGTGGCGCGAGCGTCGACATTTTGATTGAGGCATGAGGCGAAAATGGCCAATCCTTCAAAGGCTCAGGACGCGGCTGCAGCAGCGCTTTCCGCGATCGAGGAGGCGCTGAACCTCTCCGATGCGCCAGCGCCGGCGGCGTCGAAGGGCGGGCGCGACTCAGCGCCCCGCGCAAAGGAGGATTCGCCGAAAGCTCCCATCGCGCCGATGCAAAAGGCCGATGACGCACCGGCGCCGGACGCGAAACCTGTGGACAAGCGCGGCGATCTCGCCGAACGCCTCGAGCGCGACGCGCAAGACAAGAGCGACGAC
>CAIXDD010000285.1 GCA_903918155.1 uncultured Hyphomicrobiales bacterium | reverse complement strand
TGCTGAGGCGTTCGCCATGGCAGGGGGCGCAATGGGTCTCAAACAAGGCCTCGCCCGATTCCGCTTGCGATTGCGCCAGCGCCGGCGCCGCGCCCCACAGCAACGCGGCCGCGATCAGCGCCGCACGTCTCCCGCCCATTCGGTCTCCTCCCAACCGCTTGTCATGCGCCGAACAAAGTGATCGAATGAACGCTGTGGAGCAAGACCGTTCAACAAGGCTTGACCCGCGGGGAGGACGACATGACGACACGGGCGCTCGGAGCAGCGGTCGCTATTTTCACGGCGACCAGTTCTCTTGCATCAGCTCAGGTGAAAGATTTCAAGCCTGTCACGGCGGAGGTTTTGAAGGCTCCCGATCCCGCCGACTGGCTGATGCTCAACCGAACTTACGACCAGCAGCGCTACAGCCCCCTCAGCCAGATCAACAAGTCAAACGTCAAGAGCCTCACGCTCGCCTGGTCGCGCGGCATGCCCGCCGGAACGCAGGAATCGACGCCCCTCGTTTATAACGGCGTGATCTATCTTGTCCGCCCGGGCGCGGCCATTCAGGCGCTCGACGGGACCAACGGCGATCTGATCTGGGAGTACAATCGCAATTATCCGAAGGAAATGGCCGATTCGATCGGCGGCCCCAACACGGCGCGGAGCAAGGCGCTCGCGATTTTCGAGGACATGATCTATTTCGATGCGCCCGACGGCTTTCTCGTCGCGCTCGACGCGGCCACAGGCAAGTTGCGCTGGGAAACCAAGGTTCACGAGTTCAAGGACAAGACGCAGCACACGGGCGGGCCGATCGTCGCAGACGGAAAGGTCATCACCAACCGCACCTGCGAGACCCGGGCCGGCTGTTTCCTCTCCGCCCACGATGCGCGCACGGGCAAGGAAGTCTGGAAGTTCTACACGACCGCAGCGCCGGGCGAGCCCGGCGGCGACAGCTGGGCGAAAGTGCCGGAGGAAAAGCGCGTCGCAAGCTCTTGGGGCCTGCCGGGCTCCTATGACCCCGCGCGCAATGTGATCTATTGGTCGATCGCCAATCCCAAACCTTATACGCGCTTGTTCCGCCATGGCGACCCTGACGCGATCGGGCGTGCGGCGCCTGCCGATCTTTACAGCAATTCCACCGTGGCGCTCGACGCGGCCACCGGCAAGCTCGTCTGGTATTACCAGCATCTGCCCGGCGACGACTGGGATGCGGACCATATCCATGAGCGCACCTTGGTGCGCACGAAATTCAATCCCGATCCCAAACATGTGAAATGGATCAATCCTAAGATCGCGAAGGGCGAGGAGCGCGAGATCGTTGTGGCGGTGGGCGAGGCGGGCGGCATCTGGGCGCTTGATCGCGCGAGCGGCCAGTTCCTGTGGGCCCATCCCTTTCCCTATGACGTGCCGGAGTTCAACATATCCAGCATCGACGTCGAGACGGGGCGCGTCCACGTCAATTGGGACAAAATCTTCAAGAAAGACGGAGACCGCATCGTCGCCTGTTATCACAATGTGCGCAGCTTCTGGTCCACCGCCTATCATCCGGGCAAGAACGCCCTTTATGTGCCCTTCAACGACAATTGCCTCGATATGACGGCGAATGCCAAGAATCCGCAGGGGTTTGGTCCGCGCACCGGCATCCTGCGCCCCGGCGCCAAGGCCGAAGAATATATGGGCATGGCGAAGATCGATCTCGCCACCGGGGAGATGAAACGCATCCACACCCAGGCCGCGCCGGGTAATGGCTCCGCGCTCGTCACGGGCGGCGATCTGTTGTTCTGGGGCGATATGAACCGACGGTTCCGCGCTTTCGACGCCGATGACGGCAAAATTCTCTGGGAGGTTCCCGTCGGGGGAATCATTCAGACGAGCACGATCAGCTATGCGATCAACGGCCGCCAATATGTGGCGATCTTCACCGGCGATGCGCAGTCCGGAACCGCGGGGCCGTTGCAGGTCGCACGCACGATGCGCCCGCCGCGTGCGCATAATGCGATCTATGTTTTCGCGCTCCCGGTGCCATAGAGCTGGATCGCCGCGCAGGAACGCGCAAGCAGGCGCGCGCTGATTTTGCTGAGGGAAGGAAAGCGGCCGATGAAGATCGTTCACGAGGTCGATCATCATTTTCATGCGGTAGCGCGCAGTGCGGTCGCTTTCCTATCCGTGTTCGCGGCCTTCGCTGAGGCCTCGAAGGCGCGAGGGAGCGAAGTCGGCGAATTCTACAAGGGCAAGACCGTCGATCTCATCATCGCGTCGGAGGCCGGGGGCGGATATGATCTCTATGCGAGATTGGTCGCCCCCTTCCTCGAAAAGCATCTGCCCGGCAATCCGCGCTTCGTTCCCAAACAAATGATCGGGGCGGGAGGCATCGTCGCGACCAATTATCTCGCCAATGTCGCCCGAAAGGATGGGTCCGCGATCGCGCAGGTTCAGAATACCGTGCCGTTCCAGCCTCTTTTCACGCCGGAATCCGTCAAGTTCAATTCCATGGAGCTTGGATATATCGGCTCTGCGAACAGCGAGGTGTCGCTCTCCTTCGTCTGGAGTTCGTCGCCGACGAAGAGCTTCGACGATCTTCGGGCGCGCGAGACCCTCATGGCCGGCGTCACCGGCTCCATCAGCTCCCAATACGCCCGCGCCATGAACGATCTGGCGGGCGCGCGCATCAAGCTCATCGTTGGCTATGTCGGCGCCAGCCAGTCGCTCCTGGCGATCGAGCGGGGCGAAGTCGAGGGCTATCCGGCTATTTTCTGGTCGACGCTCAAGGTCACGAAAGCGACCTGGATCGAGAACAAGAATATTCGCCTGATCGCGCAAATGGCGCTGCGCAAGCATCCTGAATTGCCGGACGTGCCCTTGATCTTCGATTTCATCGACGACGAGAGAAACAGGAGCATCGCAGAGCTTCTGTTCGCGCCGCAGGTCGGCGGGCGACCCTTCATCACGCCGCCGGGCCTTCCTGCGGAGCGGCTCAAGGCGCTTCAGGCCGCATTCGCCGCCAGTCTTCAGGATCGGGATTTCCTGATGGAAGCTGAGCGTCGGAAGCTCGAGATCCAATATGTCGGCGGGGATGAGTTACGCGATCTTGTGAAGCGGGCGCATGAGGCGCCCCCAAATGTGGTCGCGGAGGTTCGTCGAATCTACGACGGCAGGTGATCGCAAAAGCGTAAAAAGGCGCTCCGCGACCGCGGCGGGCCGGCGTCTCACGATGCGGGTGACGGATAGAAGCGCGCTATGCGGGCGAAACACCATCTGCGCGCGACATGTTCTCAGAAGCTTGGGTGCGTGGCGGAGGGCGTAGTCAGGGCGAACCGGTCTCTGATTTTTGGGAATACAAGGAATTTACAGGGAAATTCTCAGAAATCCGCCCAGAGAACTCAGGTCCTTTTCGCGACTTTTCCGCTAGAGACGGGCATTTCTTGTTATCTGACCAGATTTCAGAACAGGGAATTTTTCTCCTCGTTGCAGGGATTTTGAGGTCAGTTTCAGGGCTTTTCGCAAAAGAGAAGCCGCGTCTCCAAGGGCGCGCTTTAGGGGCCGGACTGAGGGTTTTCTTCATGATCTCAACTGTTTGCTGAGCGCTCACGTCCCTAGGAAACTTGACGTTCAGCCTCACAGGCGTAAATTATCAAGTGTCGAAAGTTTGGAGGCCCGGTGCTTCCCGACGAAGCGCCCGCTTCGTCAGAACGAGTAGATCTAGCGGCCGGCCCCCCGGTGTGGGCTTGGGCAGCATCCGAAACCTGAACCGACGTGCTCGCTGCACGGGGGTTCAAGCTTGGAGG
>CAIXDD010000284.1 GCA_903918155.1 uncultured Hyphomicrobiales bacterium | reverse complement strand
GGCGTTGCGATCACGGCGACGAGCCCGGTGCGACTCATCTCCATGGCGGCATGGATTTGCGGCATGCAGCCGTAAACGGGAACCGGCAGCGAAGCCGCCAGATCTTCGCCCGCCAGAAGGCAACCCGTATTGCACGCCAGCACCACGCAAAGTGGCGCAAGACCGCGCACATAACGCGGCAAGATCTCCAGAAGGCGCGCGCGCACGGCGTCAGGCGCCTTGTCCCCGAAAGGAAAGAACGCGTCGTCGGCGACATAATGAATGTCTTGTCCCGGAAACGCGTTCAAGACCTGCGGCAAGACAGACAACCCGCCAAGACCTGAATCAAAGATCAGGATGGGCCGTTGCGGATCTCCGTCAATCATGGAGAGCAGGCTTTCAAACGCGCGGCGAAGCGAACGAGGCAGGCGCGCACCGACGAATCGGCGCCCAAGACTGCGAGTGAAAACACTCATTATCAGGCGATTTGTAGAGTTTTTGGATACGAGCTTCGCGCAGAAAGAAACGTTGCCGGCGCATGTCTCCAGAAAATAAAACAGTCATGTCGCCAGTCAGGAAAACAAGATGAGCGGTCTCAAAATCGCAATTTGCGTCAAGCGCGATTTGCACGGCCTCGCAGTGGTCCGCCAGCTCCTTCCAATGCTGGGCGATGCGCAAATCCGGATTTTCTGCAGCGTGAAGACGCGCCCGGACGAGGAGCGCGATCCTGACCTGCAATTGTTCAAGGCGCTTGAAAGAGACTTCCCGCTCGACGTGCTCGCGCCGCTCTCAAGCGCCTTCACGCCGCCCGCCGCCGCGCCGCAAGACTGGACGCCGCTTCCTAATCTCCTGCCGAATGACGGCGGGGCCGTGCTCGCCGATTACGCGCCCGACGTGATCTTGAGCATACGTTTCAGCCTTATCTTCAAGCCATGGCTGATTGAACGCGCACGGCTGGGCATCATCAACATTCATCCCGGACCCCTGCCCGCCTATCGCGGCCTCTACACGCCGTTTTGGCAAATCCTCAATCGCGAGCAGACGCTGGGATGCACGGTTCATCGCGTGGATGAGGGCATCGACACCGGGCCGATCCTCGGATACGGCCGCCTGCCGCGCGATCCCGCGCGCTCGCTGTTTTGGCACATCACCCAAATCTATCTCTCGGGATTGCCCATCGTCGCCGCACAGGTGGATCATCTGCGTAACGGAGGGAGCCTTGGCGGCGAACGCCAACCGGCCCAAGGCGGCGATTATTACAAATTCCCGACCCGCGAGGATTTCGGCCGGTTCCGCGCGCAGGAAGGCCAACTCGTCACCGCCCGCGATTATGCGGACATTCTGTCCATGGCCTATTCCGATCGACCGGTCCGATGAAGGATCGGTCCTTCATTCCGCGGCAGGCTTTCTTGATCGCAGCCTTTCTGGCTTGCGCCACGCTGTTCGTCTCGGGATTGAACTATCTGAAATTCGAAAAAGTCCTTCGCCAGACGCAAGACGTGACGCTGGACATAACGGGACGTTCCCTTGTCGAGACGGTCGAATTCGC
>CAIXDD010000283.1 GCA_903918155.1 uncultured Hyphomicrobiales bacterium | reverse complement strand
CGGACCCTGCGCGCGCAAGCGCCAGCGAAAGCGTTCAGCCGGCTCCTTTGGGGGAGTGCGCGCGCTCAATGGCGTCCATGACGCCCGCCGCCCCCATGCCCTTCATGCGTCCCATGCCCTTCATGCGTCCCATGCCCTTCATGCGCCCCATGCCCCTCATGCGACCCCCCGCCGCCCGAAGGCGACGACGCGCCCATGCCGGCGGCCTCGAACTCCACGGCGATGCGGCCGGCCTTTTCGAACACGAGCGCGCCGGCGATCTTCTCGCCCGCCGTCACGCCGCCTTGCAGCTCCATGAACATCAGATGGAAGCCGCCGGGCCGCAGCTCCACGCTGGCGCCGGGCGCGATCTCGAGCCCTTGCAGCTGGCGCATGCGCATGACGCCGTTCTCCTGCGCCATTTCGTGCACTTCCACGCGGCCCGCGCGCGCGAATTCGCCGCCCACGAGCCGATCCGCCTCGCGCCCTTCGTTGACGATGCGCAGATAGCCGCCCGCGACCGGCGCGGCGCGCGGCGTGGCGCGCGTCCACACGGCTTCGATGCGCAGGGAGCCCAGCCGATAGACGCCCTCGTGGCGATGGGCGGGCGCGGCCTGCTGGGCGCGCGCGGCCGATGACAGCGCGGCGGGCGCGCAGGCGAAAAAGGCGGCGCAAGCCGCGAGGAAAAAGCGATTCATGATGTGTCTCACGTCAGACGCGGCGCGGGGCCGCAGGATCAGGCGAAGGGGCTCTGATCGACGCAAGGCGGCCCGCGCGCGGGCGGCGGAGCGGCGGCGACGCGCAGCTCGGGCGCGCGCGGGGGAAAGACGCGGGAGACCGCCCTGCGCGCAGGCTCCTCGGCCAGAGCCGCAGGCCAGGCCGCAGGCGCAAGCCCGCCGTGGCAGCCGGCGAGGCAGACGCAATCATGCCCCTGACGGCCGAAGGGCGACGCGGGCGGCTCCCCGTCCGACGCGCCGAGGTCGGACAGGCACAGGCTCGCGCGCTCGAACGTCGCGAGGGGGCGTTCGGCGGCGTTGAGCCCGGCGAAGAAGGCCTGCAGGAGCATGGCGTAGAGCGCGAGCGCGGCGAGCGCGGCCGCGCGCCGGCCCGCGAAGGGGCCGCGCCTGCGCGCAGGGATGGTCCGCGAACGATGCGTCATGGGGCGCATGGTTCATGCCGGCGCAGGCGCGTCAAGATCCGACGGCGCGCCCATCGGCGCTGGCGCGGGGACGCGGGCCGGAGTAAGCCCTGCGGGCGGAACCGGCCCCGCGCCTTGGCCGCCAACGATAACGGAACGCCCCGCGCCCCGCGCCGGGCGGGCAGGGTGGAATGGAGCTTTTCTCGGCGCCGGACGTCAGTCCGCTCATGTTCGCGGGCCTGGCCGCCGCGTCTCTCTTCACCGCCTTCATCGGCGTTTTCACCGGCACGGCGGGCGGTCTCATCCTGCTGGCGATCATGGCCACGGTCATGCCGCCGACGGTGGTCATCCCCGTCCATACGGTCGTGCAGCTGGGCTCCGGCGTCACGCGCACGCTCCTGATGTGGCGATGGGTGATGCGGCAGACGCTGGCGCCCTTCGTTCTGGGGGCGAGCGCAGGCGCGCTTGTGGGCGCGAAAGCCTTCGTCGCGCTGCCCACGAGCGCGCTGATGGGCATTCTGGCCGTCTTCATCCTCATCGTGACCTGGCTGCCGAAGCTCGGCCGCATGGGCGCGGAGCGCAGCCGTTTCGCGGCCGTGGGCTTCGGCGCGACCTTTCTGGGCGTGTTCGTGAGCGCCACAGGCACGCTGGTGGCACCCTTCGTGGCCAGCGCCGCCGCCGACCGGCGCAACCACGCCGCGACGCTGGGCGCGCTGATGACCTTCGTCCACATTCTGAAACTGCTGGCCTTCGCGGCCATCGGCTTCTCGATCTGGCCCTACGCCATGCTGATGGCGGCGATGATCTCGACGGGCGCCTTGGGCAATTGGCTGGGCGAAATGGCGCTGAACCGCACGAGCGAACAGCGATTCCGGCTGATCTTCCAGGCCGGGCTCACGATTCTCGCCCTGCGCCTGTTGTGGCGCGCGCTCGAAGACGCAGGCGTGTTTTGAGAAGGCGGGCCTGAGAACACGGGTCTGAGAAGAAGCGCAGTCTGAGAAGACGCGCGATCTGAGAAGACGCGCCCTCAGAAGCCTTCGCCCGAGGGGCGGAAAATGGTCGGAGTGAGAGGATTCGAACCTCCGACCCCCTGCTCCCGAAGCAGGTGCGCTACCAGGCTGCGCTACACTCCGATCAACCCGGCTGCGAGGGGCGAACGCCTCGGGCCGCGACCGGGAAGGCCTGCCTTATAGCGAGGCGCAGGCGCCCCGACAAGCCGGAATCGCCCCCTCCCCGCGCAACCGGCGCAGCCCGCCGCCCAAGGTCTTTCCAAGGGCCTTCCAAGCGCTTTCCAAGGGCTCTGGGGCGCAGGTTTTGGCGCGCCGATTTTGGGGCTGTTTGAAGGGCGCGGGTTTTGGGGCGGCGTTTGGGGCGGCGTTTGGGGCGGCGTTTGGGAAGCGCCAGATCGCGGGCCGCGCGCAGATTCCGCAGAGCGGGCCCGGCGCAGGACGCCCGGGGAAGTTGCGGCCCGCGCGCTCTGCCTCTATGGTCCGCGCCGCGTTGGGGCGTCGCCAAGCGGTAAGGCAGCGGATTTTGATTCCGCCATACGGAGGTTCGAATCCTCCCGCCCCAGCCAGTTCTCCATTCCTTGATCGAGCGGACCTTTACGCGGGATTGACCACTTCGGCGCCGCATCGACGACGGCGGGCGGGAATGCGCAAAAATAGCGCAGGCGCCTTGCCTTCGCGCGCCGCAGGCGGAGCTGGTCGATTCAAGGAAGAGATCGAATTCGACTCATCCCCCCAAACCCATCCGCTCGCGTCAATTGGCGTCCTTCATGATCTTCGCCGCGCGCTCCACCACCGCGCGCGGAGTGTCGTAGGATTGCGCGAGAAAACGTTCGATCTGCGCCGCGCTGATCGGGCTCACGTCGAGCCGGTTGCGCGCGGCGTCCTGCAGGAAGTCCTCGTCCTTCATCGTGGCGACGAAAGCCGCGCGCAAGGCCTGCGCGCGCTCGCCCGGCACGCCCGGCGGCGCGAGGAAAGGCCGGCCCATGATCGTCCAGCCGATCAACAGACGCAGCAGGCTGCGCTGGTCTTCGCTCGTAGCGAAATCCATGATCGAGGGAATATCGCCGAGCTTGGGATTGCGCTCGACGGAGACCTGCATCAACACATTCACGAGCTTCTTGTCGAGCCAGTCGGGCCGCTCCGCCTGCACCACCGCATAGAGCATGCCGCACATGCCTTCCACCTCGCCGCGCTCCAGCGCCAGCAGCAGATCGGACGTGCCCTTGTAGCCCTTCACGATCCGCAGATTGGCGCCCAGAACCGCATTCAGCGTGGAGGGAACGAGCAGGCTCGACGTGCCGGCCGAGCCGATGATGACGGGATTGCGCATCAAATCGCGGGCCGTGTTCGTCGCGCTCGAACCCCAGGTGAAACAGGCGCCCACTTCTTCGTTGGCGCTGCCCAGCCAGAAGAATTTCTGCCCGTCGAATTGCGTCGCCGTGCCCCCGAACAGAGGCTCCAGCGCCGCCGTGCCCGCGATGAGCCCGATCTCGGACCCGTCGCGCGGCGAGCGATTGTAGAGAAAATTCGCGGCGATCACGCTGCCCGCGCCCTGCATGTTCTTGACGACGAACCCCGGCTTGCCAGGCAGATGTTTCGACATGTGCCGCGCCACCACGCGCGCATAAAGGTCATAGGCGCCGCCGGTGTTGAACCCAACGACCATGCCGACGCTGCGGCCCTTAAAGAAGGCCTCCGTGCCCTCTTGCGCCGCCGCGCCTTGCGCAGCGAAGAGACCGGCGCCCAGAACGAGCGCGGCCATGGCGCGGGTCCATGCCCGCAAGGCGTTTCGAGACAGGATCATTTGAGCAGATGTCCGAATTTCTTCATGGCGGCGGAGACGGCGGCGGGATCGGCGATCACCAATTTGGGATATTGGTTTTTCCAGTGATAGGGCTTGCAGGCGTCGATCACCGCGCGGCTGTTGGTGTAATTGCCCTTGCGCTTTTCCTCCGGCGGAATCGAGGGATCAAGCGCCGTGCTCCAGGCGTTGCGGATCAAATCGATGGACGTGGCGGGATCGGAGCGAAAGACCATGGCGCCGATCAGGTCGTTGAGATCCGACACGTCCACGTCGTCATCCACCACGATCACATATTTGCCGGCATAGGCGCCGGCCGAACATTGCGCCGCCACATGGCCCGCTTGTCGCGCATGGCCGGGATAGCGCTGTTTGATCGACACGCCCACCAACATGCGCGCGCCGCCCACTTCATGCGACCACACGCCCGTCACGTCGGGCACGCCGGCTTTTTCGAGATCCTCGCGCAGGAGCGCCGAGCGCAGGATCGCGCGCGAGCGTGAACTCTCGCCGGGCGGCCGCTGGGGCGGGCAGCCCACGAGAATGGGATCGTTGCGATGATAGATCGCCTTCACCTCCATCACCGGCGCGTCTTCGCCGGGGCTTCCGTAATAGCCGGTCCATTCGCCGAACGGGCCTTCAGGACGCACGGCGCCGGGATGGACGAAGCCTTCGAGCACGATTTCCGCATCCGCAGGAAAGGGCAAACCCGTATGCTTGCCGCGCACGACCTTCATGGGCCTGTCGCGATAGGCGCCCACGATGTCATATTCGCATGTGCCGCTGGGGATGGCGCTGCAGGCGATGAGAAACGTCAGCGGATCGCAGCCCAGCACCATGCACACCGGCATGGGTTCGTTGCGCTCCATATATTTGTCGCGATGAATGCGTCCATGCTTGCCCGGCGAAATGTAGAAGCCCACGGACTTCTCATCCTGAATCATGATGCGATAGGTGCCGGCGTTGATCCAGCCTTCGTCGGGATCGCGCGTGACGTTGAAACAACCCGTGCCGATATAGCGGCCGCCGTCGGCTGGATGCCACAATGGCGTGGGAAAGCGCGTCACGTCGACGGCGTCGCCCTCGATGACGTTTTCGAACACGGGGCCGGAGTCGACATATTCGAAGGGCACGCGCTTGGATTTGGCGTCGCGATATTCCCCGAGGAACACCTGACTCAGCTCCACCTTCGATAATTCCGGCGAGAAGCCCAGAATCACGTTCTGGCGCTTGCCGCCAAAGGCGTTGGAGAGGACGCGAAACCCTTTCGGATAACCAGGGATCTCATCGAAGATCACCGCCGGCGCGACCTCGTCATGCTGGACGACGTCGGTGATCGCGCCGATCTCCTCCTCCCAACTGGCGCCCTTGATGGTGCGCAATTCGCCAAGGGCGTCGATCTCCTTCAACCAGTCGCGAAGGGAATCGTAATTGATCTGGCGTTTCATGCGGAGACTCTGGTGGGAGGGACAGATCAGGCGATCATGGCGACTGATGGGCGGGAACGAGCGCGCGCACTTTCGCGACGACGGAGGCCGGCGTGTTCTCGATCGCCCTCACGCGCCGATCAAGCTCGGCGGGATCCATGTAATCGACGGAAACGCCGATCTTCTGCGACTCCGCGAGAAATTGCGGGTCCTCGAGTGTCGCCTTCAGCGCGGCGCGCAACATCTGAAGCCGATCCGCCGGCACGCCGGCCGGCGCGGCGAACGGACGGCCAAAGGCCCAATAGCCGTAGATGAATTCAAGCGCGAGCCGCTGCTCTTCGTTCTGCGCAAGGTCGATCGTGTTGATCACGCCCGGCAGATCGGGATGATTTCCCGGCGGCATCTGCAGCATGATCTTGAATTCGCCGCGCTGGAACTGCTCCCAATATTGCGCGCGCAGCGCCGACATCAAAAGAATGCACGCGCCGTCGATCTCCTTGCGGGCGCCGGCGAGCATAATGTCGGCGGATCCCTGATAGCCGGAGATGATCTTCCATTTGAACCCGAAAATCGAGCGCAGCGCTTCCGCGCCGATGCCGGAGCTGCCCGCCGCGCCGGAGCCGCCGATCACAAGCTCGCGCTTTTTAAGATCGTCGATGTCCTTCACGTTCACATGCGGCCAGAACATGCATGTGCTCACCTCGGAATTGGCGCTGCCGATCCAGGCCAATTTGTCGCTGCGGTGCTTGGCCAAATCCGGCGTAAGCAGCGGCGCGGCGGCGACGGAGGGATTGAGAAGACCGATGGTCGAACCGTCCTTCGGCGCCACGGTGACGAGATGATCCATATGGCGCAATCCGCTGGCGCCGGGCAAATTTTCGATGACGATCGTCGGCGCGCCGGGAATATGGCGCGGCATGTGGCGCGACATGAGGCGCGCATAGATGGTGAAGCCGCTCGCCGCCGCCGAGCCGACGCTTAATGTCATGGGCTTCGATTTGTAGAAATCAGCGATGGCGTCGGCCCGCGCCTGCGGCGCCGACAGCGCGAGCTGCGACATGGCGAAGGCGACCGCAGCCGCCGTGACGATGCGCCTCATGGCGTTCCTCCCTTGTTGTCCGGCGTCTCCAGGACCCCGCTTGGGCGCCCTTGGGCGCCCAAATGCGCCGTTTCAGGCCGCGCAGCGCGCGACCTCCATCGTCGATCTCGCAGCCTTGCGCAGCTATTGCGCGGCCGCAGCGTTCTCCGGCGCATATTTCGCGCACAAGGTCTTCCAATAGGCGACGCGCGCCTTCTGGCCTTCGACCACATCCGCGGGCACCTCCACGAAAGGCGGGCGGAGCGGACCGGGATCCACATAGCCGGCAAGACGAATGCCCACTTTGGAGGCCGTTTCGCGCCAGGAGAGATTT
>CAIXDD010000282.1 GCA_903918155.1 uncultured Hyphomicrobiales bacterium | reverse complement strand
CGGAACGCGGTGCCATAGCTCACTTTAGACGCGCTCGAGGGCGCTGCTGCGGCGGCCGGAGGCTGGCCGGGCGAGGGCGCGCGCGAGGCGGGCGGCGTGACATTGGCCGGGCGGACGAACTTGTCCCGCTCCCAGACGCCCATCCGCACGATCGCGCCCTTCGCGTCATATTCGATCCCGCGTCCGTGGTAATCGCCGTTCTTGAACTCGCCGATATATTTCGTGCCGTCGGGAAACGAATAGGTTCCATGACCGCTGCGGTCGTCATCGGCATATTCGCCGACATAGGCGGCGCCGCTGGGCCACAGATAGGCGCCTTGCCCGTTGCGCTTGCCGCCGCGGAATTCGCCCGCGAAGGTTTCCCCATTGGCCCATGTGTTGGCGCCTTGTCCGTGATAGACGCCGTTCCTGAACGAGCCGGCGTAGAGTTCGCCGTCGGCGGATGCGTAATGGCCTTGGCCATTCGCCTTGTCGTCCCGGAATTCGCCGGCATATCTGGATCCGCGCGACGTCGTCTGGACGCCGGCTCCGTTGCGCTTGTTGTCGATCCAGACGCCCACATAAGTCGAGCCGTCGGACGTCGTCAGGGAGCCATAGCAATTATGCCACGTGACATTGACGTCCTCGGGGCAGGGGCGCACCGCGCGCACGAGCTTGTCCTTCTCCCACAGGCCCATGCGCCGCACTGAACCATTCGGCGCATATTCGACTCCGGCGCCGTGATAATCGCCCTCCTTGAACCCGCCCACATATTTCGAGCCGTCGGGAAAGGTGAAGACGCCCTGGCCGGCGCGCTTGCCGTCCCAATAATCGCCGACGTATTTTTCGCCTGTGGGCCAGGTGTAGACGCCCGAGCCGTTCGTCTTGTCGCCCCGCCACTCGCCCGCGTATCGCGCTCCGCTCTGCGCTGTGTAGACGCCGCGGCCGTGGCGCTTGTCGTTCTTCCACGCTCCCGAATAAGTCCCGCCGTTCGAGAAGGATATGGCGCCTTCGCAATCGTTCCATCTCACATTCGTATCGGCGGGGCAGGCCGGCAGGCGAACTTGAGCCTCGGCTGAGCCGCAGAGCGCCAACGCGCACGCCATGCCAGAGAGGCGAAGCGCAGCGCGGACCTGATGTGAAAAACTCGACATGCGGCGGGGCGTCCTTCCTGTGAGGATACCAGCTTAACCCATGGCTGAATCCGAACAAGCGTCACGGCGCCCCGGACCTCAGAAACATCGCCCGCGCAGCCTTGGCTTGTGACGGGGAGAAAATTTTTCCGCTTTATGCGGAACGAAACCGCCTCGCCGCGCATTTTGTTTCGCCATGGCGTGCGCAAACTTTCATTGGAGAGGCAGAAAATGGCGAAGCTCACAGGTGTCGCGGCGGCCGCATTGTCCTTCGCAAGCGTTTTCGTCTGCGCGCAGGGCGCGCAGGCCGCGCCATGTCTGGATGTCGTTCTCACCGGCACGAGCGGTCCGCCCCCCTACAAGGGCCTCGCGGGGCCGGGGACGCTCGTCGCCTATGGCGACGAGGCGAATGATTGCAGATCGGTCCTGCTCCAATTCGATGTGGGGCGCGGCACGCTGATGCGTCTGTCGCAGCTCGATATCGAAGCCGCGCAGATGAAGGCGGTGTTCTTCACGCATATGCATTCCGATCACATGGAGGGATTCTCCGACATGGTTCAGATGTATTGGATCTTCGGACCGGCGCAGACGACGAAGCTGGACGTTGTGTGCGCCAATGACGCGAAGACCGAGACCGGCATGGATTTGAGCTGCCGCAAATTCGTCGCCCATATCAACGACGCCTATGAGCTGTCGGGCGAAACCGCTTATCGAAAAGCGGAGATGAAGGGCGTCGTCGACCCGGCCGGGCCTGTCGCGGGGCTCAATCTCATCACATTCGACCCCAAGGAAGAGCCGCAGGTCGTGTGGTCGTCGGGCGATGTGAAGGTCAGCGCCATCGGAACCGCGCATATTCCCGGCTCCGTCGCGTTTCGCGTCGACACGCCGGCGGGCAGCGTCGCGATCGGCGGCGATTCCTCCAACAGAATTCCTGCGCCCCCGCGCAAGACCTCGTCGTCCGATGAGCTGGAGGCGATCGCCAAAGGCGCCGACGTGATCGTGAACACGGCCATTCATCCTGTCCTCTCGCCCGAGAGCGGCGCGAGCACGCCGCCCCCCGTCTATTATCGGCAGAGCAATGCCACCGATCTGGGCTCCATGGCGCAAAGGGCCGGCGCCAAAGTCCTCATGCTGACTCATCTCGCCCCGCCCATCGGCGCCTCGATGCAAGGCACCGTGCGCATTCAAGGCGGGCCGTTGAGCGCAGCCGATTACGAAAAGGCCGCGCGGGACGGGGGCTTCACGGGCCAGGTCGTCGTCGGCGGCGATCTGGCGCGCGTGCGCTTGCCGCGAAAGTAGACCCTCGTCGCAGCGTCGATGAATACATGTGTTGCGCCCATGGCGGTGGAGAAAGACGAAATGAGACAACTGTTGCGCCAAGCCGCTCTCGGCGTGTTCTGCTTCGGCATGCTGTTCGCTGCGCACAAGAGCGACGCAGCCGAGCAGGGCAAAAGCGTCTATCTGCTGGGCGTCTCGGCGTCCATGGCCGGGATGACGCCGCCAGCCGGATCTTATTTTTCGTCCTTTACATATGTGTACGCGGCCGACGCAACCGGCGCCGCCGCCTTCAGCCGTGTTTTGCCGGGAACAGGCGTGCTGCTTGGAGATTTCGCCACGCTGCAGGCGAGCGCGAATGTGAGCGCCCGGGCCAATGTGGCCTTGAACGTCTTCTCGGTTCTCTGGGTGGCCCCTGAGCAAATTCTCGGCGGGCGTTTCGGCGTCGGCGCCCTCTTGCCCGTGGGCTATCAACAGGTCGACGTCGACGTGACCGCGCGCGCCGCGCTGACCTTTCCCGACGGCGCGACCCTCGCGCGCAACGCGACCCGCAGCCTGTCCGACCGCACATTCGCGATCGGCGATCCGCTCGCCACCGCCTTCATCGGTTGGGATGTCGGCCATTGGCATTGGAAAATCGCCGGCCTCGTCAATGTTCCCGTCGGCGCTTACGAGCGCACCAATCTGGTGAATATGGGCTTCAACCGTTGGGCCGCCGATCTCACGGGCTCCGCGACCTGGCTTGATCCCGCCTCCGGTTTCGAGGTTTCGATGGCTGCGGGGTTCACGTTCAACGGAAACAATCCGCAGACCGATTACAAGACCGGGACGGAGTTTCACCTTGAGGGCGCCCTCATGAAACATGTCTCGAAGGACGTCGCCTTCGGCGCCGCGGGCTATTATTATCGACAGGTGACGGGGGACAGCGGCGCCGGCGCGGTGCTGGGCGATTTCAAAGGCGAGGTCGCCGCTTTCGGCCCGAACCTCACCTATAATTTCAAGATCGGAACGACGCCCGTCTTCACGTCGATCCGCTGGCTGCACGAAGTCCGGGCGGTGAACCGCATGCGCGGCGACGCAGGATTTCTGACGATCACCGTGCCGCTGGGAGGCGCATCCGCGCAAGCGCATTGAGCGGGGAGCGTGGCGGCAGAGCGGGGCTTGGCGGCAGAGGGGGCTTGGCGGAAGGGGTGGGATTCGAACCCACGGTGGACTTGCGCCCACGGCGGTTTTCAAGACCGCTGCCTTAAACCACTCGGCCACCCTTCCGCTGCGGGGCTTGTGGTAATCGAATTCGCGCGCGGGCGCCAGTTGCGCCGCCGGCCTGCCGCCGCGCCCCAATTCGGGCGCATTCGCCCCGTTCAGTGGCGGCTTGGCTGAAGCCGCGGAGGGGCGGGGGTGTTTTTTAAGTTTTCCGTAACGCCCCTGCGGCACATTGCGTCATCCCTGCGGGCGGCTTTCCGTCGCTTCGGCCTGTTGAGTGTTGCGTACCGCCTGATGGTCGATCTCCCAAGCGCGGCGTTCCGCGCGCTCCCCTGCGGCCCGGCCTCCGGCGGGCGCCAGCCCTCGCAAGGGGCTGCGCTGCTCGCGGTTCTCGTGGCCTCGCTCGCCATCGCCGGTTGCGCGCAACAGCCGCAGACGGGCAAGCGCTCGAAAGAATATTTCCCCGAATCGATCTATGGCCGCGCCAGCCCGCGCGTGGTGGGTCTTGGCCAAACCGTGCCGCGCGGGGGCGGGCAATATTTGGTCGGCCGGCCCTACAAGATCGCAGGTCGGCATTATGTGCCGCGCGAAATGAACCCCGGGCAGGGGCAGGTTGGCGGCGCCTCCTGGTATGGCGAGGCCTTCCACGGCCGGCGCACCGCCAATGGGGAAGTCTATGACATGGCCTCCGTTTCGGCGGCCCATCCGACCATGCCTTTGCCCAGCTATGCGCGCGTCACCAATCTCACCAACGGCCGCTCGATGATCGTGCGCGTGAACGATCGCGGCCCCTATCATCCCGGCCGCGTCGTGGACGTCTCCAAGCGCGTCGCCGACGCGCTCGACTTCCGCCGCCACGGCACCGCGCAGGTGCGGGTGGAATATGTCAGCAAGGCCGGACTCGCCGGCTCCGACGACGAGAGACTGATGTCCACCCTGCGGATCGACGGACGTCCGGCGACCATCGACGGCCTGCCGACCAGCGCGCCCGTGATGGTGGCGGGGGCCTCGCAAACGCCGCCTGCCGCAACTGCCGCGCCTGCCGTTTCCGCCGCGCCCGTTCTCTCTGCGCCCCTGCTTGCGCCGGTCTCCGCTTCGGCGGCGCGCCCCACGCAGGTCGCCGCGCTCGCGCCGTCGCGCAACGCGCTGCCTGCGGTCATTCCGCTGCCGCCCGCGCGCCCCTTCGACCTGCAGACCATCCCCGGCGCCGACGTGCCCATCATGGCCGCGCCGCGCCGCTCCGCCTCGGCGAGCTTCTACGCGCCGCCCTCGCCGGTGGCGACCGCGCTCGAGCGACGCCGCCCCTTCGAGGGCGTGCGCGAGACCGGGCTCAAGCCCTTGCGCTGAGAGTTTCCGTCGCGCCTTCCCGCCAAGCCTCGACCCGAACTCTGCCGCCAAGTCTGGCCCTAAGCCTGCAGCTGAATCGTTTTGCTGAGGCTTGACCGGGCCGGGCGTCTCTTGTCGGGCCTTGTCGAGTCTTGGCGCAATTGCTTTCGGGGCGGTCGCGTTGCATGGTCGCGGCGGTTTCGCCGGTTTCCTTCTTCCGGGTGGTCATGCCGTTTCGCGTGCGCTTTATCCGTGCCCTTGTCCTGACGCTGTGCATGTGCGGCGCGGCTGCGGGAGCGGCGCGGGCGCAAGGCGGCGCGATGCAGACGAGCGCGCCTTGGGCGATCCTTCTCGACGTCGAATCCGAAAGCGTCCTGTTCGAGAAAAACGCCGACGAGCGCATGTCGCCCGCCTCCATGGTGAAAATCATGACGGCGGAAATCGTCTTCCGCGAATTGCGGGAGGGCCGGCTCACGCTCGACGACACGTTTCCGATTTCCGAAAACGCATGGCGACGGGGCGGGGCGCCTTCGGGCGGATCGAGCATGTTCGCCGCGCTGAACAGCCGCGTGCGCGTGGAGGATCTGATCCGCGGGCTCATCACCCATTCCGGCAATGACGCGGCGATCGCGCTGGCGGAAGGGATCGCCGGCTCCGAAGAAGCCTTCGCCGCGCTCATGAACGCGCGCGCACGCGAGATCGGCCTGCGCGACAGCACGTTTCGCAACGCATGGGGCCGCTTCGACCCGCAGCAGAAGACGACGGCGCGCGATCTCGGCAGGCTGTCGCTGCATGTCGTGAAGACCTATCCGGATTTTTACAAATATTTCGGCGAGACCGAATTCACCTGGAACAAGATCCGCCAGCTCAATCGCAATCCGCTCCTGGCGATGAACATCGGCGCGGACGGCCTGAAGACGGGCAATATCGACGATTCCGGTTTCGGCCTTGTCGGCTCGGCTGCGGAGCAGGGCCAGCGCGTCCTCGTCGTGGTCAATGGGCTCAAGAACGGT
>CAIXDD010000281.1 GCA_903918155.1 uncultured Hyphomicrobiales bacterium | reverse complement strand
TCCGAGCGCGCGAGCGGGCCGCCCGCCGTCGCGATGAGATCGAACAGCGACATTTCGTCGGACCATTCGTAGCGGCCCGGCTTCAGCACCGCGCCAAGCACCTGCACGGCGCGGTTAGGCGCGACCTTCAGCCAGGACGGCTCGTTGTTGTCGATCTTTTCGGGCACGAAAATCGTGTCGCCGGGATGGATCGGCGGCAGGGCGCCGCCCTGTTCGGTGAAGCGGGGCAAATCGACCGGCGCGATGGAGCCGTCGGCGCGGATCACGCGGATCTGCCGCGTCTCGGCGAAGCGCGTCGGCCCGCCCGCATTGGCGAGAATGTCGATGAAGGTCGCACCGGGCTTGCCTTCGAAGGCGCCGGGCTTGGCGACCTCGCCCATGACATAGACGGTCTGCGCGCTGCGGCGAATCTCTTCAAGCTGCTTTGGCACGAAGATCGTCGCGCCGGGCTCGATCGCAGGCAAATGCGCGGCGTCGCCGGAATCAAGATAGGCCTGAAGATTGAAGACGACCGGCCCCGCCTTGTTGAGGATGCGGATCTGCTCGACGGAGGAATAGCGCGTCACGCCGCCCGCGCGCATGAGAATGTCGATGACGGTCATGCCCGGCTTCCAGGAATAGACGGCGGGCGTGCCCACTTCGCCGAACACTTTCACCGAGCGCGCCTCATCGGCGCCGTCGCCCGATTGGGCGAGCGTGCGTCCGTCGAACTCCACCTGCACTTTCGGAATCAGCGGCGAGGCGGGCACGAAGATCTGATCGAGCGGCTTGAGTTTGGGCAGCAGGCTTTCGTCGCCCGAGTCCAGATAGGCCTTGTAATCGAACTCGACGCGCTTGCCGGCGACGTCGGTGACGATCACGCGATCGAGCTGCGCCCCCTGCAACAGGCCGCCCGAGGCCATGATCGCCATTTGCAGCGTCGCTTCGCCCGGCAGTTCCACGGGACCGGGATTGCGCACATAGCCGAGCACGGTGAGCGGCAGGCGGCGCTCCTTCAAGACCAGCGTGAGGCGGCCGAGATCGCGATAGGCGCGCGAGAGAGCGGCGCGCGCGTCTTTCGTCGCCTCCTCCAGCGTGCGCCCGGCGAGCTGGACGACTCCCACTTCCGGCAGCGTGACGCGGCCGCGCCGGTCGATCTGGTAATCCTTGCTGACGGCCGCCTCGCCGGGCAATTGAATCGTCACGACGTCGCCCACGCGCAAAACGTCGCCCGCGCGCAAGGCCTCCTCCGCGCGCAGCCCCCCGCGCGCGGACGGCGCGACGGCGAGCGCGACGAGGAGCGCGAAAACGAGCGCGCGCGCCAGGCTCATCGCCGCGCGCCTCGCAGGCGCCGCTCGATGCGCGCGTTCAATTCCTCGAGCCGGTCCATGTCGAGCGCGGCGTCTTCGGGATGGTCGGCGGCAAGCTCGCGGCGCACGCGCACGAAGAGCTGCGCGGCCTCGTCATATTCGGCGCCGGCGAACCGGCGCGCGCCGCGCGCGTCGAACTCCAGAAGCCGCCCCTCCAGCAGGCGCGCGCGCTCGTCGGCGATCTCCTGCAGCTCGCCATATCCGCCGCCGCCTTCCGGCGGCCAGCGACGCTCGAAGAGCGCGCAGCCCGCCAGCGCAGGCGCCAGCGCGACAAGCAGCAGCAGCGCGGCCGCGCGCGGCGCGATGCGCGATACGGCGCGGGATTCGGCGCGGGATTCAGCGCGCGGCTGGGAGAAACGACGGCAGACGCGAAAGGCGTCCATGTGAAAAATCTTTCGGTTGAAAATCGACGCGTCCGACGAATCGGCGGTTGCATGAACCCTGACTTGAACGCAACCTTGGAGCGTATATGGTTAACCACGCGTTAATCCGCGTTTCGTTTTGACGCAGCGACGCGCGGGCCGGTCTCGCCAGCTGCGCGCGGCTGGGCTACCAAAACAGGGCGAGCCGCCGCACGAAGGCGGGCGCGAGCGGCGCGACCGGGGGCTGTTTTGGACGAGCGAGCGAGCATCCCGACGATCCCCTTCACCTTCGCGGCGGCGCGCGCGGGCGTGCGCCACTGCCTGCCCTTCGTGCCGGGCTATTTCCTGTTCGGCGCGGCGGTGGGCGCGCTGGCGGCGCAAAAGGGCCTCAGCCTCGGCGAGGCGGTGATGATGAACGCGCTCGTCTGCGCGGCCGCCTCGCAGATGGTGGCGCTGCAATTATGGACGCCGGACTGGACATGGCTGCAAGTGGCGGCCTGCGCGGGCGTGGCGGCGATGGTGAACCTGCGCTTCGTGCTCTCGGGCGCCTCGCTGCGGCCCTGGCTTTCGCCTGTGCGCGCGGGCTTCGTCTATCCCGCGCTCGGCGTGCTGACCGACGCGGCCTGGGCCGCCGCCGTGCGCTACCATGCGGAGGGCGGGCGCGATTTCGGCTTTCTCGCCGGCGCGTCGGTTTTCCTGTGGCTCACCTGGATCGCGGCGGGGGCGCCGGGCTATCTGCTGGGCGCATTGGTGAGCGACCCGCGCGCCTATGGTCTGGATCTTCTCATCGTGCTCGCCTTCACGGCGACTCTCGTGCCCATCCTGCGACGCACGCGCGCCTATGCGCCGTTTCTCGTCTCCGGCGCCGTCGCGCTGGCCGCAAGCCTGCTGCTGCCCGGCTATTGGTTCATCGTGATCGGCGCGCTGGCGGGCGCGGGCGCCGGCGCCTTCCTGCCGGCGCGACAGGACGCGCGACAGGACGCGCGCGCATGATCGCGTCGGTGATCGACTCCCTCAACGCGCCCCTGCCGCATGGCGAGCTTTACGCCATCGCCGCCATGGCGTTCGTGACGGCGCTGCTGCGCGTGGGCGGTTATTGGGCGATCGGGCGGGTGCCGCTGACCTTGCGCCTGCGGCGCGGGCTCGAAGCCCTGCCGGCGGCCATTTTCGCCGCCACGATCGCGCCGCTGGCGTTGCGCGGCGGGCCGGCGGGATGGATCGGCGCCGCCGTCGTGGCGGCGACGATGTATCTCACGGGCCGCGAAATCGCCGCCCTCGCCGCAGGCCTCGCCGCAGCCGCAAGCGTGCGCGCGCTGGGATTTTAGCCCACGCGCCGCGCGCGCGCCGCCGCCTCGTCGAAATGACGACGCAACAGCTCCACATTGCGGCGATTGGCGCGGAAGAACACGTCGGCGACATTGCCCACGAGCGGAACCGCGCTCACCAGCGCGTCGAGCCCCACATTGCCCGCCATGCGCCACAGCGTGAAACGCGAAACGCCCAGCCGGCGCGCCTCATAGACGATGAAGGCGGAGACGAGCGTGGTGGCGAGATTGCCGAGGCCGGGAATGAGGCCGATCAGCGCATCCGCGCCGACGGCGATCTGCGTGCCCGGCACGCGCACGGCGCTGTCCATGAAACGCGCGACCAGCTCCACGCGCTCGCGCGCGGCGTCGATGTCGTAAGGGCCCGGCGGAACGTCGATCATGCGGCGCAGGTCTTGCGGCGTGAACGAGAAGGGGCGCGAGGATGAGGAGGCGCGGGCGTCGGTCATGAGGTCGGTCCTTCGGGCTGGCCTCTGGCGCGCAGGCGGCGCGGCGCGTCCGCGCTCTTCAGCGCGAACGCCCTTCAGATGGGGAGGCCCGCCAAACGTTCAAGACTCGGCGTTCAAGACGCGACACGCAAGAAGCCGCGGTCAAGCGGGAGCGTCGGCGGAGGGGCTTTTGCGCGATCCCTTGCGCGCGTCCGCGCGGCAGCGATCGGAGCAATAGCGCACCTCCTCCCAGACCTTCTCCCATTTCTTTCGCCATGCGAAAGGCCGCCCGCAGGCCGCGCAGGGCTTCGTCGGCAGATCTCCCTTGCGCACCATGCGCGCCATCGCCCGCTCCCTTGCGTGAACCTTTCGCCCCGCTCGCCCGTAGACCGCCACAGACGCAGGCCAAGAGCAAGGGGCGAAGCAGCATGTCAGGCGTTTTGCGCATCGTTCTGGGCGATCAGCTCACGCGCGGCCTCTCCGCGCTCGACGGGCTCGACCCCGCGCGCGACGTCGTGCTGATGATGGAATGCGCGCAGGAGACGAGTTACGTCCCCCATCACAAGCAAAAAATCGCGCTCATTCTCGCCGCCATGCGGCATTTCGCGCAGGATCTGCGCGCGCAAGGCGTGCACGTGGAGTATGTGCGGCTCGACGATCCCGCCAATACGGGCTCCTTCACCGGCGAGGTCCGGCGCGCCTGCGCGCGGCTCGCGCCCGCCCGCATCGTGGCCACATGGCCGGGCGAATGGCGCGTGCTGGAGGAGATGCGCGGCTGGGAGGAGGCCTGCGGCGCGCCTGTCGAGATTCGCGAGGACGACCGCTTCCTGGCGACGCGGGCGGATTTCGCGCGCTGGGCGGGGGCGAAGAAATCCCTGCGCATGGAATATTTCTATCGCGAGATGCGCAGGTCGAGCGGCCTGCTGATGGAGGGCGATGCGCCCGTCGGCGGCGCGTGGAATTTCGACGCCGACAACCGCAAGCCGCTGCCCAAGGGCGCGAAGCCGCCGCCGGCGCTGCGCTTTGCGCCGGACGCGCAGACGCAGGCCGTTCTCGATCTCGTCGCCGCGCGCTTTCCGCAGAATTTCGGCGATCTGGAGGGATTCGGCTGGCCGGTGACGCGCGCGCAGGCGCTCGAAGCGCTCGACGATTTCATCGCGCGCCGGCTTGCGCTGTTCGGCGATTATCAGGACGCGATGAAGACGGGCGAGCGCTTTCTCCACCATTCGCTGATTTCGACCTCGCTCAATCTGGGCCTTCTCGATCCGCGCGAGGCCTGCGCGGCGGCCGAGCGGGCGTGGCGCGCGGGCGCGGCGCCGCTGAACGCCGTGGAGGG
This sequence comes from uncultured Hyphomicrobiales bacterium, assembly GCA_903918155.1. Lineage (GTDB taxonomy): Bacteria > Pseudomonadota > Alphaproteobacteria > Rhizobiales > Beijerinckiaceae > Terripilifer. The sequence continues at coordinate 1,269 of CAIXDD010000281.1, read as the reverse complement.
ATTCATCCGCCAGATTCTGGGCTGGCGCGAATATGTGCGCGGGCTTTACTGGCTGTTGATGCCCGGCTATGCGCAGGGCGATTTCCTTGACGCGACGCGCCCGCTGCCCGCCTTCTACTGGACGGGCGAGACGAGCATGAACTGCATGGCGCAGGCGATCGGCGACACGCGCGCCAACGCTTACGCCCATCACATCCAGCGCCTGATGGTGACGGGCAATTTCGCGCTGCTGGCCGGCGTGCGCCCGCGCGAGATCGAGGATTGGTATCTCGCCGTTTACGCCGACGCCTTCGAATGGGTGGAAATGCCCAATGTGCGCGGCATGGCGATTTTCGCGGACGGCGGCGTCATGGCCTCCAAGCCCTATGCGGCGTCGGGCGCCTATATCAACCGCATGTCGGATTATTGCAGCGGCTGCCTGCATGACGTGAAGGCGAAAACCGGCCCCGCCGCCTGCCCGTTCAACGCGCTTTATTGGGCGTTTCTCATCCGCAACGAAACGAAGCTCGCGCGCAATCCCCGCCTCGCCATGCCCTATAAAAATCTCGCGCGCATGAGCGAGGCGCAGCGCAAGGGCTATACGGAGGATGCGGAGGCGTTTCTCGCGCGGTGCTAGCCGCGCGGGGCCAAGGCGTCGAGCGTGCGGCGCAGCGCGCGCAGGTCCGCCCAGGTCTGGCGCTTGTAGAGCGGCTGGCGCAGCAGGAATTCCGGGCTCAGCATGACGAGCGCGGGAATCGTGCGGGCCTGCGCGCCCGGCAGCGTGAAATCGCGCGGCTTGCCGCGCGCGCGCACCACGCCTTCGCGCACGTCGAGCAGCGCCTGCGCCGCGCCGTCGCCCAGGCACACGATCACGTCGGGGGCGACGAGTTCGATCTGGCGGCGCACGAAAGGCAGGCAGGCAGCCCCTTCCTGCGGCGTGAGCTTGCGATTGCCCGGCGGGCGCCAGGGCGAAAGATGGGCGAGCCGCACGCTCTCGCGCGTCCGCCCGATCGCGGCGAGCATGCGCGCCAGAAGGCGCCCGCCCGCGCCGCTGAAGGGCCGGCCCTCGCGGTCGTCGTCGGCGCCGGGCGCCTCGCCCACCAGCATGAGCCGCGCGTTCGCCGGTCCTTCGCCGAACACAAGGCTCGTGGCGGTGCGCTTGAGCGCGCATCCCTCGAAGGCCTCCAGCGCGGCCTGCAAGGCCTCCAGGCTCGTCGCGCCCTCGGCGGCCAGCCGGGCGGCCTCGGCCGCCTCGCCGGCGTTGAGGGCGGCGGGCGCCAGCGGACGGGG
>CAIXDD010000280.1 GCA_903918155.1 uncultured Hyphomicrobiales bacterium | reverse complement strand
GCCGCCCTGTCCAGGCGCCAAGCGCAGGCCGAGGCGGCCGGCGCCGTTGCGTTCGTCACGCTCCTCGCCCTGCCGCGCGCCGGGGGCGGGGGGCGTCCCGGCCGTGTGGTCGGGCAAGGCCGCGAGCGTCACATTCGCGTTCTCTTCCCGGCCCTCGCGCAGATAGGCGATGCGCACGTTTTTCTGGGGCCCGAGCGCGGCGATGCGACGGGAGAGGTCGCGCGGCGCATCCACCGGCTCGCCATTCACCGCCACGATCACGTCGCCCGCGCGCAGGCCCGCTTTCGCGGCCGGCGAATTGGGCTGGGCGTCGGCCACCAGCGCGCCCCTTGCGCTTTTCAGCCGCAAGCTGTCGGCCAGCTCCGGCGTGATCTGCTGGATCTGCACCCCGATATAACCGCGCGCCACATGTCCATATTCGCGCAAGGCGTCGATGACGTCGCGCGCGACGGCGGAGGGAATCGCGAAGCCGATGCCGACGCTGCCGCCGGAAGGCGAATAGATCGCGGTGTTCACGCCCACCACGCGACCCTGAATGTCGAAAGCGGGGCCGCCGGAATTGCCGCGGTTCACCGGCGCGTCGATCTGGATGAAATCGTCATAGGGCCCCGCGCCGATGTCGCGCCCGCGCGCGGAGACGATGCCGGCCGTCACCGTGCCGCCGAGGCCGAAGGGATTGCCGACGGCGAGCACCCAATCGCCCACGCGCGGCGCGCCCTCCGCCCATTCCGTGAACGGATATTGGCCGGGCTCGCTGATCTTCAGCAGCGCGAGATCGGTCTTCTCATCCGTTCCGACAAGTTTGGCGGAGACGCTGCGGCCGTCGTCGAGGCCGATCTGCACGTCCTGCGCGTTCTTGACCACATGATTATTGGTGACCACGAATCCGTCGCCGGAAATGATGAAGCCGGAGCCTTGCGCGATGGATTGCGGCCCGCGCGGGCGCCCGCGCCGCTGGCCCGGCGCGCCCTCCTCCCCGAAGCGACGGAAGAAACGCTCGAGCGGATCGCCCGGCTGCAGGCCCGGCAGCCCGGCGCGCTCCTCCTCATCGCCAAGCGTGCGCACGCGCACCGAGACGACGGCGCCTTTCACGCGTTCGATCACGTCCGCGAAGGAGGGAATGGCGCCGGGAACGACCATTGCGGCGCCGCGTTGCGGGCCGGCGGAGGGCGGCGAGACCGATGGGGCCGCTGCGTCCTGCGCGAAGGCGCCCGGCGCCAGCGCCAGCGCGGCGATTGCGCCCAGGCACGACGATCGCAGCGAACGTCCCGGGGAATGATGCGAACGCGGCATGGAACCTCTCCTGAACCTTGGCCGCGCAGACGCGGCTCCTCAGGCCAGAAGATGGGGCGGGCGAGCTTAAATCGCCGTGGCGGGCGGATGAAATATCGGTAAGGCGAAAGACCTCAGCGGGGCAGGTCGCCGGGCGGCGTCTGCGCGCGCCGCGCCTCGGCGAGCGTCCGCTCCAGCGCGCGCCGTTCCTCGTCGCTCAGCGCGGGCGCCTCGACCGGGCTTTGGCCGCGCCGACGCGCGCCGAACGCGAGAAAGAGCAGGCCCATCGCGAGAAGGGCGAAAGGCGACGCCCACAGGATCAGCGTCTGCGCCTTCAACGGCGGCTTCAGCAGAACGAAGTCGCCATAGCGCGCGACGACGTAATCCATCACCTGCGCGTCGCTGTCGCCCGACACCAGGCGCTCGCGCACGACCATGCGCAGATCCCGCGCCAGAGGGGCGTTGGAATCGTCGATCGACTGGTTCTGGCACACCAGGCACCGCAAGCCCGCCGAAAGGCGCCTTGCGCGCTGCTCCATCGCCGCGTCGGACAGGATTTCATCGGGCTGCACGGCATGGGCGGGCGCAGCCGCCGCCATGGCGCAGGCGAGGAGCAGAATGCGCAAAAGGCGAGACAAAGCGCGCATGGTCATTCGGCCGGCTGCGGGGCGGGGCCGGATGCGCGGGGCTGCGCGCGGCGCGCCACGCCGATGCGCAGGCGCCTGTCGGCCAGCGACGCGCCGCCGCCGAAAAACATCAGCAGCGAGCCCAGCCAGATCAAGGCCACATAGGGCTTCCAATACATGCGCACGTCGATGGAGCCGTTGGGATTCTGCTCTGGCAGGACGATGTGGATCTGTCCGAGCGCCACCGTCATCAGGCCCGCGTCCGTCGTCGTCATGCGGCGCGCGCCGTAGAATTTGCGCGACGGCGTCATCACGCCGACGACGACGCCGCCGGAGCGAACCGTCATCAGGGCTTCCGTCTCGACGTAATTGTTTTCCCGGCGTTCGCGCAGGGCGTCCATGGACACCGTGAAGCGGCCCAGCTCCGCGACGTCGCCCGACCGCATCGAGACGATGCGCTCCACGCCCCAGCCCGTCGCCGCGATCCCCAGCAAGGACACGCCGACGCCGGCATGCGCAAGCGCCGTGCCCCATGCGGACAGCGGCAGGCCGCTCGCGCGCCGCCAGATCGCGACAGGCGTGAACCCGCCGCCGGTGACGCGCGCGAACACGTCGACGAAAGACCCCACGATGGCGAAGAGCCCGAGCCCCGCGCAAGCGGCGGAAAGCGCCGGCTCCCCATGGATCGCCGCGAACAGGAGGCCGGCGACAAGTCCCACGCCCAGCGCGAACACGAGGCGCTGCGCCGATCCGAGAAGGTCGCCGCGTTTCCACGCGAGCGTCTGGCCAAGCGGCATGACGAAGAAGATCGGCAGGAAGATGAAGCCGACCGCGAGATTGAAGAAGGGCGGCCCGACGGTGATCTTCTCGCCCGTCAAGGCCTCCAGCGCGAGCGGATAAAGCGTGCCGACGAGCACGGCGCCGCAGCTTGTCGTGAGCAGGAGGTTGTTGAGCACCAGCGCGCCCTCGCGCGAGACGGGCGCGAATACGCCGCCTTGCTTGAGCGATTGCGCGCGCAGCGCGAAGAGCGCCAGCGAGCCGCCGATGAAGAAGACCAGAATGGCGAGAATGAACACGCCGCGATCAGGATCGCTCGCGAAGGAATGGACCGAGGTGAGCACGCCAGAACGCACGAGGAACGTGCCCAGAAGCGAGAGCGAGAACGCCAGGATCGCGAGAAACACGGTCCAGACTTTCAGCGCGTCGCGCTTCTCCATCACCAGCGCGGAATGCAAGAGCGCGGTGCCTGCGAGCCACGGCATGAGCGAGGCGTTCTCCACCGGATCCCAGAACCAGAAGCCGCCCCAACCCAGCGTATAATAGGCCCAATAGGAGCCCATTGAGATGCCCAGCGTCAGGAACATCCAGGCGATCAGCGTCCAGGGGCGCACCCAGCGCGCCCATTGCGCATCGATGCGCCCGTTGATGAGCGCGGCCGCCGCGAAGGAGAAGGTGATCGATAAGCCGACATATCCCAGATAGAGAAGCGGGGGATGAATCGCGAGGCCCGGATCCTGCAGGATCGGGTTGAGGTCGCGTCCCTCCATCGGCGCCATCGCGACGCGCGCGAAGGGATTGGAGGTGAGGAGGATGAAGAGGAAGAAGGCCGCGGAGATCCAGGCCTGCACGGCCAGAACCGTCGCCGCCAGGTCCAGCGGCATGCGGCGCGCGCGCGAGGCGACCAGCGCGCCGAACAAGGTCAGCGTGAGAACCCAGAGCAGCATCGAGCCTTCATGGTTTCCCCACACGCCGGAGATTTTGTAGATCAGCGGCTTTTGCGAATGCGAATTCTCGATCACATTGACGAGCGAGAAGTCGGACGTCACATAGGCGTAGGTCAGCGCGCCGAAGGACAGCGCCGTGAACAGGAATTGCGCGAAAGCCGCAGGCGCGGCCACCGACATCAGCGCGCGGTCATGGGCGAGCGCGCCCCACAAGGGCACCACGCCTTGCACGATGGAGAGCGCGAGCGCCAGCGTCAGCGCGTAATGGCCCAGTTCGACGATCATCGCGCGCCTCCTGCGGCCGCGGCGGGCGCGGGCTTTTCGCCCGGCTGCCAATGGCCCTGTTTCTTGAGCGAGTCGGCGACCTCGCGCGGCATATAGGTTTCGTCATGCTTGGCGAGCACCGAATCCGCCCTGAAGGCGGAGCCGGACTCCAGCACGCCCTCCGCGACCACGCCCTGCCCCTCGCGGAACAGATCCGGCAGGACGCCCGAATAGCGCACCCGGATCTCGCCCTGCGCGTCCATGACGGTGAAGAGGACCGCGCGGCCCTCGCCCTTTTCGATAGACCCTTCCTTCACCAGGCCGCCGAGGCGCAGGCGCGCGCCCGGCTGCACGCCTTTCTCGACGATTTCGCCGGGCGTGTAGAAGAAGACGATATTGTCGCGCAGCGCGAACAGCGAAAGGCCGATGGCGAAGGCGAAGACGCCGAGCGCGCTGGAGATGAGAACGAGGCGACGGCGTTTGCGGGTCATCGTCAGTTTTCCAGTCCCAGCTCGCGGGCGGTCGCGGAGAGCCGCGCGCGTCCGGCCTCGTCATTCGCCATGGCTCGGCGCGCGTCCGCAAGAGCGGCGACGGCCTTTGCGGGCTCGCCAAGGGCTACATAAGAACGCAGGAGACGCAACCACCCCTCAAGGTCGCGACCATCCGCCGCAAGGCGGGCCGCGAGCCCCTCCACCATGCCGCGCACGGCGACCATGCGTTCGGCCGCCGGCAGGCTGGCGATGGCGGCGGCCGCCTCCCCGCTTGGGCCGGCTGGCGGCGGG